>JAFGTF010000079.1 GCA_016934265.1 Spirochaetota bacterium | reverse complement strand
CGTTTGTTTGATACTGTACGAGATATCATGCAAGAAGAGATCAATATAACTCATGGTAATGCTTATAGTTAGCAAGTAATTTTCATTAAATTATTGCACCTAAATCGGAGAAGAACCTTTTATTATAAATGAACGCCGACGTCTGGACGTAAGAGGCTTCTTTTATCTTGCAGTATGTCCCCCGTCTGTGACGTTAACACAGCTTTTTTATTATAAATGAACGCCAACGTCTGGACGTAAGAGGCTTCTTTTATCTTGCAGTATGTCCCCCGTCCACGATGAGTGTGTGCCCCGTTACAAAAGAGGCGGCTTCCGAGGCGAGAAAGATCGCCGGTCCTACAATGTGTACCGGCTCCGCCAGCATTCCAAGCGGAATGTTGTTCAGAAAATACTCTTTCACCTCGGGCTTTTGCTCCATGAGCTTCTCTATTAACGCGGTACGTGTATGGCTCGGGGCGACGGCATTGACCAGTATTTTGTGCTTCGCCCATTCGAGCGCAAGCGTTTTTGTCATTGCGATGACGCCCCCCTTGCTCGCGCAGTAATTCGCATTTCCCGTTTCCAATCCGACGACACCGCCGACAGAGGCCATGTTGATAATACGGCCCCCTTCGCCCCTCTCTATCATATGTCTTCCGACCTCGCGACAGAATAAAAACGTACCCTTCAGGTTGATATCGAGCACACGGTCCCACATTACGTCGGTCATATCCTCTGCAGTCGACCGCATTCCGATACCGGCACTGTTAACGAGGATGTCTATCGCGCCGAACGCACCAAGCGACACTTCGACGGCCCTTCTTACATCCTCCGATCTGGACACGTCGCATACAATCGCGACGGCGTCCCCACCGTTCTTGTTGATCTCATCGCAAACCGCTTCGGAGTCTTTTACCGAGATATCCACACATGAAACCCTTGCTCCGAACTGAGCATACGCCACTGCAATCGCCCGCCCCAGCCCGGAACCCGCGCCGGTAACGAGGGCCGCTTTTCCCTCTATGCTGAAAAGCCCGCGAAGATCTTTCTCCACCACTGGACCTCCTCTTTTTTTCCTGTTCACATGATCTGCTGCCGCCGTCGATCGACCGTCGGTACGCACCTTGGGTTCTGCCGGGATACGTTATATTCCAAAGCACGGCACACTACAGAATACGGTGTGTTGAGACGGAAAGTCAATCCCTCTTCGTGCGATGGAAGACGCTCATCGGGTACCCTCACACACGAGCACGATCTTCCCCATGGTGTGGCCCTCTTCCAGAAGCCGGTGCGCCTCACGTACCGCCGCTAAAGGGAAGCGCCCGGCAACGGTTACCCTAATGCTGCCGTTATCCATCATCTCCGCGCATGACTCGAGAAGTTCCGCATGGTGTATTTTCAGACTGTCCGTACCGTAATACATCGGCCCCAGGCATATCTCGAGCGAGAGGTCGATGTTCCGCAAGCGCGCCTCCTGCCAGTCGCCCTCCTGCGGTGCAAGGAGTGTGACCACTCTTCCGTACCGTCTGACGCACGAAAAGGTCCGAAAAAGCAGCTTGCCTCCTATCATCTCTAGCGCGAGATCGACGCCCTCTTGGCCGGTCCAGTCCATGACGGCCTGCACGAAATCCTCATCCCTGTACAGGACCGTTTTCTCGGCGCCGATACCGAGAACGAAATCCCTCTTCTTTTCATCAGATACGGTTGTTATGACCCTCGCCCCACTGCGCGCAGCGAGCTGAACCGCGATGTGACCGACCCCTCCCGCGCCGGCGTGTATGAGGACCGTCTGCCCCTCTGTCAGCTTTCCCCTCTCGAACAGGGATTCGTAAGCGGTGATGAACGCGAGCGGCGCAGCTCCGCTCTCTTCGAAGGAAACGGACGGCGGTTTTTTCGCAGCGAACCGCTCGTCAATCACCGTGTACTCTGCGTAGTTACCCTGCTCTTTGCCTATCCCGCCGTGCATGAAGAACAGCCCGTCGCCGATTTCGAAACGCGTACTCCCCCCACTCTTCTCTTCCACGACTCCCGCACAGTCGCACCCGAGGATAAGAGGCGGATCGGCCGGGCAGACCGTTCCCTTTTCCCTCTGCTTCACATCGATCGGGTTAACGCCCGCAGCCACGACTCGTACGAGGAGCTCTCCCGGTTTTGTAACGGATGGCTTCTGCAGCTTTTTCACCGACAGCACGTCGGGACCGCCCATACGCTCCATTACCACAGCCTTCATAATATTCTATCCTTTAAAGTCTTTTTAAAACGGTAGGGCGTAAAAGCCCGGCGGTAAATAGTAATTTATGGGAAACGTCAGAGTTTTTCGGGGGAAACGGTCTTGTATCCTGTGGTATATCGCTATCCCGCACGCACGCCGTATGTACGGCCGCGTGCGGGATTCGTTCGTGCTAGTCTTCCTTATCGAACCAGAGCTTGCCGGGCTTCTCCACTATAATGTGGTCCCGCAAGAAAGCGACCGCTTTGCTCAAGCCCTCCGCGAGCGACATCTGGTGGTCCTCATGCTCTATGCTGATGACATGATCGTATCCTATCTGCTGAAGCTCCCAGATGAACGCCCGCCAGAACTCCTCGCCGTGCCCGTACCCGACGGTCTTGAAATTCCACGCACGCTTGAAGTTCTCGCCCAAGGCTTTAGTTTCCAGCACCCCGTATTTCGACGCGACCGCCTTCGAGACGACGCTGTCCTTGGCATGCACGTGAAAGATGCAATCCTTCAGCTCCCGTACCGCGAGGATGGGATCGATTCCCTGCCAGAAGAGGTGGCTCGGGTCGAAGTTGGCTCCGATGCTTTTACCTACCGCCTTCCGCAGCCTCAGCAGGTTCTCCGGGTTGTAGACGGAAAATCCGGGATGCATCTCGAGGCTTATCTTCGTTACCCCGTACTTCTTGCCGAACTCCGCAAGCTCTGTCCACTTCGGTATGATGCACTCGTTCCACTGCCACTCGAGCGTTTCGAAAAAATAGTCCGGCCACGAACAGGTAATCCAGTTCGGGGTCTTCGCATTGGTACCGTCGCCCGGGCAGCCGGAAAAATTCACCACCCTGTCGAGCTCCAGCTCCGCACAGAGCTGCATCGCTTTTTTCAGATCCTCTTCATGCTTCGCGGCGAGCGATTTATCCGGGTGCAGCACGTTCCCGTGACAGCTCAGCGTGCTCAAGATCAGATTGCGGCTGGTAATCTCATTTTTGAACTCTTTCAGCTTTGCTTTGTCCTTCAGAAGCACCTCCGGATCGCAGTGATCCTTCGGTATGAATCCTCCGCAGCCGATCTCGACCGCATCGAAATGGTATTTATCAATCGTATCGAGCGCCTCCTTAAGCGGCATTCCCGCATAGAGAACAATAAATACACCGAGTTTCATAGTTAAAACCTCCCGCGTTGAATGATTTTGTTACCCCTGCTCCATTATCGTCACACCTTACACCATGCCCGTTTCTTGACCGAGCTCTCTATCGCATCCAGCACCTGGTTTACCTTCCAGCCGTCATAAAAGCCGGGAGACGCCTTCCTTTCATTCAGAACGGCGTCTATCATCTCAAAAAGCTGTACTGCAAACGGCTCTGCGAAGCCGATGCCCATACCCGGGATCGGCCACAGGTTCTCCCCGTACGGGTGCTGAAACCCCCCAACGAGTATCCGATTGAAGCCGCTCTGATCTCCCGGCATATCCACCGATGAGAACAACACTTCGTTCGGTCTCTCCCAGTCAAAAAACACCCCGGCTTTCGTGCCGTACACCTCGAACTCGAAATGGTTCTTTCTCCCCGGGGCGAGCCGGCTTGAGACCATTCCCCCCTGCGCGCCGTTCTCGAACTCCATCAGCACGTCGCAGATATCATCGACATCCACTTTTCCGTATTCCGCCGTACCGGTATCCTGTTTGTGCCCGAGCCCGCCGGTCGATATGGGCCGCTTGTGGACGTGAGTCGAGACCGTTCCGACTACTTCGGACACCTCTCCGATGAGAAACCTCGCCATATCGATCGCATGAGAGCCGAGATCTCCGAGGCTGCCGCTTCCTGCAAGTTTTTTCTGAAACCTCCAGCTGAGCGGACCGTTCTCATCGATTCCCCAGTCCTGGATAAAGGAGCTCCTGTAGCTCACGATATCGCCGAACATGCCGTTATCCACCCAGCGTTTAATCAAAAGAACGGCAGGCGCTTTCCTGTAATTGAAGCCGATGCCGTGCGTGATTCCCGCTTTCTCCGCTGCATCGAATATCTGTTTCGCATCAGGGGCGTTCATCGCAAGCGGCTTCTCGCACAGCACGTGCTTACCATGTTTGATCGCTTCGAGCACGATCTCCTTGTGTTTGTAGTTCGGCACGGCGACTATGACAAGCCGTATATCCTTCCGTGCCAGCAGTTCGCGATAATCCGCAGTCCATTCGTCGAATCCGAGGTTCGCCGCACCATTCCTCGCCGCCTCCTCGTTCTCTTCAGCCAGAACCTTCAGCGATACCTCCTTTGTCTTTTCGGTAAAAAAACCCTTTACCATCCTGTATGCAATGCTGTGTGTTCGACCGATGAGACCGGCACCGATGAGTCCGATGTTCAACTCGCCCATCCCTTCCCCCCTTAGATTAATTATTCCGTTAGGATCTTCTCCAATTTCATTGCTGATATATGATTATCAATCACACGAATTATTAATAGGACAAAGGGTAAAAGCTCTTTAGCTTTGTTTTCTTTTTGTCCCATTTCTGTATCTATACTAGAAAACCTCACTCTGTTTATATAATGATTTTTAAAGTGCTATTGCCGTAAAAACAGTATTCAATGTGGAAAAAGCCTTCTTTTTAGAATATGCGTTTATCCTTATCAACTAATCCGGAGAAGAACCTTCCGTTATTATCACTGCCGTAAGCTCCGTAACCTGTTGATTATTACGGCAGCAAGTATCATCATACCGTTGGCAAACTGAATATAAAAACCCCCGATATTCATCAGTACCAGTCCGTTTCGTATGACCCCGATGATAAGGACACCGATCACCGATCCCAGCACGGAACCCTCGCCGCCCTGCAGGCTCGCCCCGCCGATAATAACGGCGGCGATAATACTCAGCTCGTAGCCGACCGCTATGGACGGCTGCGCCACTCCGAGACGGGCAATGAGCAGAATTCCCCCTATACCAGCGAACACGCTGCAAATGATATATGAAAAATACCGGACCCGTTCCACATTTATACCGGAGTATCTGCTTGCCGTTTCGTTGCCTCCGACGGAAAAGAAGTGATATCCGAGCACGGTGTATTTGAGCATAAAATGACAGATGGCAGAAATAACGACAAAGAAAAGGATCGGCACGGGCACCAGCCCGCCGATTAGCCCCTGGCCGAGAAAGGTAAAGTTACTCGGAAGATCGACGATCGGCATCCCCTGCGTCACGATATAGGCGAGCCCCCGCACGACGCTGAGCATACCGAGCGTTACGATTATCGCCCCGAGCTTTATCTTGTTGATGAGAAAGCCGTTCATAAGTCCCACACACGCACTGCCCACGAGTGCGAGAACGATCGAAACGAAGGTAGGAAGACCGTTTGTCATAAATATCGATGCGAGGATGCCCGTAAGGGCCATATTGGACGCAACGGAAAGGTCCAGCCCGCCGGTGAGCATGACGATGAGCATTCCTATCGCCACTATGCCCTCGAAGGATACCGCACGTAGTACGCTGAAAATATTGTCCTTTGTCAGGAAGTTCTGCGCCAGAAACACGAGTGTAATAAAAAGCACCACAAGGGGCAGCAGCACTCCTACCTCCTTTGCCCGGAGTATGGAGATGGATTTACGCTTACGGCTTTCGCCAACCTCTACACGACCCATAAATTACCCCCTGACCGATGTCTCCCCGGCACCCGTAATGTAATGCATGATGGTATCTTCCGTCACTTCTTTCGCCGCAAAATTGCCCGTAATCGACCCCTTGTACATCGTAACGATCCTGTCGCAGAAAGATAAAAGCTCCGGAAATTCCGAAGAGGTCATGATGCATGCCCGTCCCTCTACTACGATTGACTGCACTATTTTATGTATTTCGGCTTTCGCCCCGACGTCAACCCCTCGCGTCGGGTCGTCTAAAAGCAGAAGTAACGGCTCGGTGGCGAGCCATTTTCCGATCACGACCTTCTGCTGGTTTCCACCACTTAGGTAATTAACCGACTCCCACACCGATTGTGTTTTTATTCCCAGTCTTTCAATATACTTCAGGCCGATACTCTCGATGTTCTTCTTCCATAAAATACCCATTCTCGAAAGTTTCATGAACTCGGCAAGGGCAATGTTTTCCCCGACGCTCATAATGAGATTCAGGCCCTCCCTATGCCTATCCGTCGGCACATAGGCGATACCCGCCTCAATACCCGCCCGCGACGATCCGATCTCCAGTTTCCTGCCGTTTAATACTATGCTGCCCGCCTCAAACTGCTCGAACCCGAAAATCGCCTTTAAAAGCTCGCTGCAGCCGGAACCCTGCAGGCCGGCCAGCCCAACGATTTCGCCTACTTTGACATCGAGTGACACGTTGTTCAGAATCTGTCCTTTTTTGAGCCCGTCAACCTTCAGCAGCGTTTTCGCCCGGGCGGCGGTCTTTCCGGCTTCTGTATTCCTTTCGAACTCTTCGATCCTTCTCCCCACCATAATGGTGGCTATCTCAGAGGGTGTAGTATCCTTTTTCGGCACGGTTGCCACCTCTTTCCCGTCCCTCAACACGGTTATCACGTCCGCGACGCTGAATATCTCGTCCAGCTTATGCGAGACGTAGATGATGGTCATCCCGCTTTCTTTCAAGCGCTTGATAATATCGAAAAAACTGTGAAGCTCTCTCAAAGGCAGAGCGGATGTGGGTTCGTCCATGATAATCAGGTCGACATCCATCGCGATTGCCTTGCAGATCTCTACGACCTGTCTCTGGGCGATCGTAAGGTTCTTCAACGGCATTTCCGGCGCGAGATCAACACCAAAATTTTGTAAAAGGACATCGGCCTTTCTATTGATTGTCTTCCAATTCATAAGACGTAACGTGGTTTCGGAATACTCCGGCATAAATATATTCTGAGCAACCGTCATCTTGAGACACTGAGGGAAATGCTGATGGACAATGGAGATACCGAGCTTTTTCGCATCGTGCGCATTCCTGACGAAAACTTCTTTCTCCTTATAGAAGATATCGCCCGAATCTTTTGCTTCTAATCCTCCGCATATCTTGATAAATGTGGTCTTTCCTGCGCCGTTCTCCCCGACAAGTGCATGTATCGTGTTCCTCTCAACCGAAATGGATACATCATCGAGGGCCTGAACACCTGGAAAGCTTTTCGATATGTTTTTAAACTCAATCAACGTAGGCATGAGCGTTTCACTGTCCCGGTCGGTATTGTTGCTGCACAACAAAATCACAACTACCGGACCCGTGCCGTATGGGTCCGGCAGCTGTGTGTATCATATCACACCGAGGAGATCGCCGTTATTTCTTCGCCTCCCACTCGGCCCACATCTTCTTGTAGTTTGCAGAGCTGATCGTATTGCCGCCCCCGCTCTTAGTCACCACATCGAGTCCTGAACTCATGATGAGAGGGTGATCGATAAGGTACTTGTTCAGCGGCCCGCTTACCGCAAGAGAAGCCAGAAGCCGTACCCCGCCGTATCCCATCTCATAGAACCTCTGCCCTATGCACGCAGTGAGGACCCCCGCCTCTACATAATCCAGCGCTGCGGGCAGCGGATCGACGCCCACGCATTTGAGCGTCCCCTTCTTGACCCTGTCTACGACCGACGGCATGGAACCCAAGTTGCCCCACCACGGAAATCCGGTGGTCGTCGCGAGACCGTTTACCTCGGGGTGCGCCGCTATGTAGCTCTCCACCGCATCCACCGCAAGCACGATCTCTATCGCCGTAGTGGTGAACCGCTGGACGATCTGTATGTTCGGGTACTTCTTAAAGGTCGCCACCATGCCCTCGTACCGCTCATCCAGGTTAGGGTGCCCGATAAGAACCTGGAAGATCGCCACTTTTCCCTTCCCGCCGAGAGCTTTCGCGAGGTGCTCCGCAACCAGTTGGCCGATCTCGAAGTTCGGCGAGCCGTAGTAGATGCTTCTTTTTGAAGTCGGCGCGTCCGAGTCCCAGGTAATAACCGGTATGTTCTTGTCGTACGCCTGTTTTATTATCGGGGTCATCGATTCCGCATTGCTGACCGATACGGCGATGCCGTCCACCCCTCTGTTTATCAGGTCCTCGACTATTCGCGCCGCTTCGGAGGACTCGTCCGCAACGGGTCCCGTGTAGATTAGCTTGATTCCAAGCTCCTCGGCGGCCACTTCGGCTCCCGCCTTCGTCGCGAAGAATACCGGGTTGTCGAGAGATTTCGGTACCACGGCGAACTCGATATCGAACTTCTCGCCGATTTTTTCACCCGACGCCGATTCTTCTTTCCCCGATCCCATAAACAGGAACATGCTGCATACTAGTAGCAGAAGCACACCGATAAAACCGACTCTCGCCATCAATTTCTTACTCATAAAAAACCTCCTTTTGATTTAATTTACATTACTCCCTGCCAACCGTAATGCAACTATTCTGCCAAATCTCGTTAAAATCATAGACTATTATTGACTATTATACAAGTAATTATATACGCGGTCAATTACATTGACACGAACATCGGAAATACTGTATAATTTTTTTACATTAGGTTTCATGAGTGTATAAATGGGAAACACAATACTAGTAGTCGACGACAACGTCGGGTTGTGCAAGAGTCTTGCCAGAAACTTCGGGCGTTTCGGTTATAAATGCCTTACCGCAACCACGAAACAGGAAGCCGTCGAGACGTACAGGAACAACAGTATCGATGTCGTGCTCCTCGATATCGTCCTTGGAGAATACAACGGCCTCGACCTTCTCGATACGTTGAAAGATATCGATGAAGATGTCACGGTAATCATGATTACCGGTTACGCATCCATAGAGTCGGCGGTAAAATCCATCAAGATAGGGGCGTACGACTACATTCAGAAACCGTTCGATTTCAACAAGCTTCTGAAGATAACCGAGAATGCCTTAGAGTTCTCGAACAGCACCACGGATCGAAAATCCCCCGATGAAGACGGGGGCATGGGGGCGCCGAGCATCGTGACCAGCAATCCCGTTATCATAGAACTGTGCGAGAAGGCGAAGAAACTCGCGGATACGGACCTCCCGATCCTGATTTGCGGAGAGAACGGGACGGGAAAAGAGATTTTCGCCGACTATATTCATTCAAATTCGAGCCGTCGTGCAATGAAGATGCTGAAGATAAACTGCGCCGCGTTTCCTGAAAACCTTCTGGACAACGAGCTTTTCGGCCACGAAAAAGGCTCCTATACGGGGGCCGATATGGAATTCAAAGGGGTCTTTGAAAGGGCGGATAAAAGCAGCCTCTTTCTCGACGAAATAGGCGATATGTCTTTTGCCATACAGGCGAAAATACTCCGGGTGCTTCAGAACAACGAAATCAGGAGAATAGGGGGCGACAAGACCGTCAGCATCGATGTCAGGTTTATTGCAGCGAGCAATAAAAATCTCGAGGAACTGATAACAAAACGCAGGTTCCGTGAGGACCTGTATTACCGCCTCAACGCCGTTACATTCAGCCTGCCCCCGCTGCGTGAGCGGAGAGACGATATACCCCTGCTCGCGAAGTTTTTCCTCAAGCATTTTTCGAACAACAGCCATGTAAAAAGCCTTGACGAAGAGGTCCTGAATGTCTTCAAGGCATACGAATGGCCCGGCAACATACGGCAGCTCAAGAACACCATCAACTACGCCGCGGCAATAGCGACGAAGGATTCTATTACTACGGAGGACCTTCCCCCGCTATTCTTGGAGGTAAAACGGTCCAACGACGACTTAAATCTGAGGGAGATCACCGAAAAAAGCATCATCACGCGGACCCTGTGCAACAACAACTACAATAAAAAGAAGACAGCCGAAATGTTGAGGATGAGCAGGAGAACTCTCTATAATAAGATCGAAAAATATGGAATCCCTATACCACAATAATCCGTATTACGGCCCGATTATATCTCTGAAAGGCATAAATTTCAATTACGGTAATCTCCAGGTCTTACGAGATATCGATCTCACCGTATTCCCGTCCGAGTGTCATGCAATCGTCGGCGAGCACGGCGCGGGAAAATCTTCTCTCTGTATGGTTATCAGCGGCGCGCTCAAACCGAAATCCGGCACGATCATCTTCAAGGGAAAGAAGTACGCCTCTTCCTCAATACAGCAGGCGAGGAATATGGGTATCGAGATGGTGAACCAGCACAACCCACTTTTCGACGATTTCTCGGTCGCACACAATCTTTTCGTGAAGAGCCGGTTTATTAACTCTCTGCCGTTTGTGACGCAAAGAAAATTGCATAAGGAAGCGGAAACGATACTCTCCCGGTATGAATTCGATATACCTCCCTCTACGCTTCTGAAAGACCTGACACTGTCCGACCGCGTCCTGATAGATATCCTCAAACATATCTATTCCAGACCACGCCTGCTCATCCTCGACGAAGCACTCGAAAAACTCTCGTCGGATACGCTTGAGAAAGTGCTTTCGATCCTGAAAGAGTTACAAAAGACGGGTATGTCCATTATCTGCATCTCTCACCGCATCGATAACATCTACCACTTCGCGGACAAGGTCAGTATCATCAAAAACGGAGAGCTTCTCATTACAGATAAGATAAACGAGATCGACAAGATCAATCTCATAAAAATAGCGTATACGCAGATCACGAAAAACAGGAGCACGGAAGACGCAAACAAGGAGTTCTATAACCTTCTGAAGTATAACGAAGCGATTCTGCAGAACCTGCCGATCAATCTCATGGTCACCGACAGAAACAATATGATAAAACTGATAAACAGCTATGGGAGAAACCATTTCAAGATAGACCGCGGGGACCTGCAGAACTTCAGTCTCAGAGACCTCTTTGGTGAAGAAAACGAGGAGGCGCTCACTCTGCTGGAAAACGCCCTCCTAGAAAGGAAGGACGGCTGTTACTTCAATACATCGTTGAAAGTGAACGGGGAAGCAACCTCGAACAATATCAAAATCTACCCTGTTTTCGACGGATCTTTCTTCATCGGCAATATCATCATCATTGAGGACATCACCGCACAGGAGGAGATGAGGGCGCAGTTAGTCCTTTCCGAAAAGCTCGCCTCGATAGGGCTGCTTGCAGCAGGGGTTGCGCACGAGATAAACAATCCACTCGAAATAATATATAACGATATCGATTATCTCAAATACCAGGTATCCGACGATTCACTGCATACTATCATCGAGAACCTCGATAACGAGATACACTACATTGCAAACATCGTGAGCAATCTCATCACGTTTTCCGACGACAAGAAGGTCAATAAGGAGGATGTTGATCTGAATGATACCATTCTCAATATACTCAGCCTGATACGGTACAATGCAAAACATAAGAATATCAAAATATTCTTCAATCCGTCGGACGAATGCGTTACAGTGACCGCAAACAAGAACGAAATCAAACAAGTTATACTCAATCTGCTGAAGAACAGCTTCGAGGCAATGCCTTCCGGCGGAAAGATATATATCGATACGAAGAAGAGTAAAAGTGAGAGTTCGGACGTCGTCGCGGTTCATTTCAGGGATACCGGCTACGGCATAAAGGATACCGCACCGTACAACATATTCCTGCCGTTTTATTCCACCAAGAAGGAAAGGGCGGAAAACCTCGGGCTCGGATTGACGATCAGTTACGGCATCATCAAGAAATATAACGGAAGCATAAAGGTTGAAAATTGCGGCAATACGGGATGTCAATTCACGATTACTTTTCCGCAACAGCGCTCTCAAAACAGAATCGTTTCCGATTCTGTTTGATGAATGACAGTGGAAAAAACCGGCTGCCGATAGGAGAGTAAAGGTGTCGTCATGATAAAAAAATATGAAAACAACCCCATTATTACTCCGGCGGACGTGAAACCGTCAAGAGACGGCTACAGGGTACAGGGGGCCTTCAATCCCGGTGCAATCGTATATAAGGACGAGGTTTTGCTTCTGCTTCGTGTGGCGGAAACGTGCGAGCAGGACAAAGATTTGGTCCGGACTCCGGTCTACCGATTCGAGAACGGAAAATCCTACCCCGATATTATGGAGTTCGAACGGGCCGACCCCGATGTCACGCTGAAGGATACACGGGGGGTGATCTACAGGGGCAAGAACTACCTTACCACTATGAGCCATATCCGTCTTGCGAGAAGCTCCGACGGCATATCGTTTCATGTGGACGACAAGCCGTTTATTTACCCTCTCAACGAATCGGAGAGATACGGATGCGAAGACGCGAGGGTGGCCTGTATCGACGGGCGGTATTACATCAACTTTACCGTAATCTCGGAAGACTCGTGGGCGACAGCCCTCGCTACGACAGCCGACTTCGAGACGGTACGCCGTAAGGGTATCATCTTTCATCCGGAGAACAAGGATGTGGCCCTCTTCCCGGAAGAGATCGGCGGCATGTACCACGCGCTCCACCGTCCGAACAATTCCGGCTTCGGAAAGGCCTCCATCTGGTATGCCGAATCGCCCGATCTCCTGCACTGGGGAAACCACCGCTGTATAGCCCGGCCGAGGGACATCCCGCAGGAGGCGATGAAAATCGGCGGAGGGGCGCCACCGATAAAGACCCCTGAAGGGTGGCTCGCAATTTACCACGGCAAAGGGCAGAACTCCTGCTACTCTCTCTTCTGCCTTCTTCTCGACCTGAAGAAACCGTACCGTGTCGTCAGGCGGGCGAAAGAACCGCTCATCATCCCGACCGAGCCGTTCGAAACGGAGGGCTTTTTCGGTAATGTCGTATTCTCAAACGGCATCGTGGAACGTGGCGGGAAGGTCTTCATCTACTATGGTGCAGCGGACGAGTCCGTCGGGCTCTGCGTGACCGATATCGATTCCCTTCTCGAAAGTTTCTGATGGGGTCTGACATGTACGGCTTCCTACCGCTTTTCAACAAAATCCAGGAGTATACGTGGGGTTCGTACCGCGATATCGCCGGGCTTTTGGGTCTGCCGGTCCCCTCCCCCGTGCCGCAGGCGGAGCTCTGGATGGGTGCTCATCCGAAAGCACCCTCTGAAGTATTCCTGCGCGGTGAGAGGGTGCCGCTAAACGCCGTTATCGAACGAGATCCGTCGGGTGTGCTGGGGGCTTGGGCGGCGAAACGGTTTTCAGGAGAGCTCCCGTTCCTCTTCAAGGTACTGGCCGCGGCCTCACCGCTGTCGATCCAGGCGCATCCCGACCTCGATCAGGCGCGGCGTGGATTCGAGCGTGAAAACAAAAAGAATATCCCCGTGGATGCATACGATCGAAGCTACAGGGACCAAAACCACAAGCCGGAGATCCTCTGCGCCCTCACCGAATTCTGGACGATGAGCGGCTTCAGGCCGTTTAACCGCATGCTCGAAATTCTCGACGTCATGACCCTGCGAAGCATCGGTAGAGAAATCAAAGCCTTCAAGAAGAGGCCCGATACAAGTGGTCTGAAAACCTTTTTTCATTCTCTGCTGTCCCTCCCGAAAGACAGGGTCGCCTCGTTGGGAAGGGAGGCCCTAAAGTGGGCGGGGTCCGTTGCAGGGGAGACGGACGCTTTCTTCGAACCGATCAAGCGATGGGTCGGGAGAATAGGCACCCGGTATCCTTCCGACATCGGCATCCTCTCTCCCGCTCTTCTGAACCTCGTTCTTCTGAAACCGGGCGAGGCAATGTATACACCGGCGGGAGTGCTGCATGCCTATCTCGAGGGGTGCGGCATCGAGCTTATGGCTAATTCGGACAACGTGCTGAGAGGAGGCCTCACCGACAAGTTCATCGACATCCCGGAGCTCTTACGAACGGTACGGTACGAACCCGCTTCGTCGATACAGGTCGCAACAATCGAGCGAGAACAGGGTGAGACCCTCTACGATACGCCGGCCGACGAGTTCATATTGTCGAAAATCACGCTCAAAAAGAGCAAACCGTACAAGAGCGTTTCGAAAAGAAGTGTGGAGATACTGCTGTGCACCCACGGGAGCTGTTCATATACGACACTAGACGGTGAATACGAACATGCATTGAAAAAAGGAGAGTCCGTTCTTGTCTGCTCCTCGATGCCGGAGTACGAGATTCAGGGAGACGCGGTACTCTTCAAGGCGTTCGTTCCCCTGCCTGAAGATACCGCCTCTCTATAGAGGGCGAGGTACTCCCTCGCGGTCTTTTCCCAGGTGAACGACGAACACCTGTCTTTTCCCTTCTTTATCAACTCCTTTTTAAGGCTTTCGTCCGAGAGCAGCCGTTCCATCTTCCTCGACATGTCTTCGGTGTCTTCGGGGGCCGTGAGGAGCGCTGCGCCGCCCGCCACCTCGGGGAGCGCCGAGCTGTTCGACGTGATTACCGGCAGCCCCGCATTCATCGCCTCGATGACCGGAATCCCGAATCCTTCGTAAAGGGAAGGGTATATGAGTAGGTCGGCCATTCTGAACAGCTCGTCGAGCTCCGGCTCCGATACGTATGACGTGAAGACCACCCTTTCTTTCATGCCGACATCTTTAACGGCTGCGTCGCAGATCCGTTTCATCTTCTCCTGATAGGGAGCCCCCGATACCTTTCCCGTGATGACGAGCTTCCCCTTATATCCTGAACGTGCGGTAAGAAGAGAGAAAGCTCGGATAAGACGCGGCACATTCTTCCTCTCATGGATGCCGCCGACGTTCAGGAGAAAACGGTCGCGTAAGTCCAGCCGTTTCCGAAGGCTTTCTTCCACGGTACCGTTCTGCGGATTCGGCGACCTGAGGCCGTTGTATATCACGCGGATTTTTTCTAAGCTGACCCCGACCTTTCGGGAGATGTCCTGCCGAGAGAACTCCGAAACCGTGACGATCATATCGTTGAGCCTGCACGTTTTTCTCATGCCGGGCTTATACTTCACGAGGTTGGTATAAAGGCCCTGCGCCTCGCGGAACGTGAACGGAATCACGTCGTGAACGGTGAGCACCGTGGGAACGGCCTTTCTAACGGGGAAGCTCCAGTTATAGGGAAAGTGGATGACCTGCGCCCCCTCCTGTTCCGCGATCCTTGGGATCGTCGTCGAATCGAGCCGCCTGTTTTTTGCGCTCATAACGTGGGTCTCGACATCGAGCGGCACCACCTTCACTCGTCGATTCCCCTCGAACAAAGACCGAACCGCAGAAATCCTCTTCTTTTTGCAGAGCAGGACGACTTCGTTTTGAAGGGAGGAAAAAAGCGTCGTAATCTGAATAACCCCCTGCTCCACCCCACCGACGACGCCGTCGTATTTTCTGAAATCCATTACTATCTTCATGTCAGTGAAATATACCGGTTTACCGGTATATGGCAAATGAAATTCACGACGCCGTCGGGGTGTGATGCGCAACGAAACGGTACTATCGGCTTTCACCGCCGCTTTTGGACTCATACGCCTCGATCGAAGGAAAGCCGAGGTCCTTCAGGAGGTATCCGTAGGTTTCCTCGGACATGTTCTCTCCCGCTTCGAGTTTTTGCTGCACATCCCTGAAAAGCAGGCAAAGCGTCGTATCCGAGTATGTTTCGAGCTCAGCTACAAGGTATGTTTTAAACGAGGTCATTACGCCATGTCCCTCCTCATCCGAAAGCGGCCGCGCACCCCGCATCAGCACGGGGTATTTTTCGAACATCTCCTTCTGCCATTCGCACAGCCGGTCGGCGATTTCGCCGATGAGAGGGCTGAAATTCTCACGGGGAACGCGGTTGTCCATACGGGCGTACTTCACGGTCATAAGGTTTTTTCCTTCCCCGAGTGCTGAAAGAAGATCGCCGTGATAGCTTCGGAGTGTCGGTTCCGACCAGCTTTTAAACTGCGCCTTTCGGTGCAGCAGAAACTGCTTTGGCTGACGCCTGCAGGCGGTCTCCTCCTCTACCGGAACGGTCCGGAACATCTCAAGCTCGATCTTAAGTATCGATTCTATTATATCGTCCTTTAGGGTCATTTCCGACGACTCCCAGAAAGACGGTCGAACACGTTCCGTGCCGCACCGATTGCCCCACCGTGCTCACCGAGACACGCCTTGAGAATACGAACCGTATGCCCGCCGGGCCTCCATTCGAATTCATCGAGCATCTCGGAGAGAGGACCGAAAAGAGCTTCACCGGCTTCGGTCATTCCTCCACCCAGGATTACGACCTCGGGGTCGATGAGGTTTATTACGGAGACGATGCCGCATGCGAGCGCCCTGACGGAGTAGAGCCAGACCGAGGCGGCGAAGCTCTTGCCCCTTTTATAATCCTCGACGAGATTCCTGGTAGACCGGTAGCGGCCGCCGGTCCGCTCGCCGATCGAATAGTCGCCTATGAACCACTCCAGTCCCCCCGGCGCGTTACAGATGCTCTTCATGCCGAAAGGATCTATACAGATATGCCCTATATGGCCGGCCCTGCCGATAGTACCCCTCACGAGCTTCCCGTCCATCATTACCGCCCCCCCTACTCCGGTACCGAGGGTGATCATGGCTGCGTTCTTTTTACCCTCGGCACAGCCGATCCAGCTCTCACCGAGCAGGAACGCGTGCGCATCGTTCAGCATTTCCACCGGATAGTGCCCTTTCAGCACTTCCGACCATACGAGCCCCTCAATCCCTTTCAGTTTGCCAGGAAGGGACGCGGTCGAGGAACCGCGTTCGTCCACCACTCCGGGTGCGGCGATGCCGACGCATGAGGCCTCGGCATGCAATTTCTTCCGTATCTTATCGATTTGCATGTTCATCGAATCGACCCAGTACGATACTTTCGCCGTTTCCGCTTCCGCAGGTTGCATATCCCTTGTCTCGAACATATCCCTGTAGAGCACCGTTCCCTTTCTGTCGCAGGCGACGGTCTTTATCAGCGTTCCGCCTATATCGATTCCGACTGCATATTCCATAAAGACCTCTCGAACAGTAAAATATGTTATTACTGTAGCATACCGTTTTTCATAATGAAAGAAAAAGATGCAAGAGTCCCGGCACGCTTCGCCGGTATACTCGTGCTCCAGCCTGCAGTCGAATGCATGTCGTGCCGGGGCCGAATAATCGCCGAATTTGGAACAGTTTCAGTTTACAATTATTTGCGTTTGAAACTTGCCTATTCCGGAGAAATTGCTATATTTATAGGAATTTTAATGAACAAAAACAATCAAGTAATTAAAAATGCGAAAAACAGTTTTCTACACCTCCGTAACGGTCGTCGTTTGTCTGGCGAGTTTTCTGTTCGGGATGACGGTTACGGATACAAAGCCGGTTCTACCAAGATATCAGACTTCCGCCGGTGTTCCAGGGTATGAGGAGACGTACGGGCCTTTAGACCCGACGTTCGGAATCTATCCGGATGAGTACCACACCCGGGAAGCGGTAAACCGTGAGGTCGTTTCGCTGATAAACAGCTACCGGATACACCGGGTTCTCGATATCTACGAATACCTGAGCAAAGACCGTGACCTGACGAACGCCATAATCAACAATGCACTGCGGTACGACATACCCGTCAATCTGCTGTTTGCGATTATCAGCACTGAGTCCGATTTCAGGAACGATCTCGTGGTCAAAAACCAGAACGGGACGGCCGATTACGGGATCATGCAGTGTAATTCGAATACTTTCCCGCGGTATGACGGCAAACAGCTTCTCGATCTCGAAACGAACCTCCGCTTAGGGTGTGAATACCTCCTGAAGATGAAGAAGGCGCACGGCTCCTGGGAGATGGCCGTATACCGATACAACGGAATCGGTTCAAAGGCGGTACGGCACATGGTGCGGGTAATCAATATGGAGCGGGAAATCGACCGCGTGGTAAACAGATATCTGTGATGTAGCGCCCGTGTCGATACGCAGCGCAGCCTGAAACGGCATACAAACTAAGAGCCGATCCTGACGGCGTTGCAGTCATACGCCGCGATCCGGCACAGCGTCACGAGTTTCTTGTACCTTCTTCTGTCTCCAAAATCCGCAAGCCCGAAGAGTATCCTCCTGAGCTCGTCGGGGGAGAGCTCCGAGTGCCTGATCAGGCTAACCGCCCACTGCAGGTCGCACTCGGGCGATTTAATGAGGTAGTATCCGAGGTTGATCCTGAACAGTTCCAAATCTACCTGTTTTTGAGACTTCATACCTGCCGTGTGGAGGGATTTCCTCCGCCCTTCCTGCTGGAAGATCGATTGTTACGCAAAAATCGCATATATTATAACACACTTCCGCACGTTTTTCACCTGAATCATTCGAATGAAACACACAAGAAGCGTTCGATGTTTCCTTTACCCGGGCTGATTCATGATATAAAAACAGGGAGGCCGGTTCTGCCGCCGGCTACCGTTTCGGAATATTCAATTGTCCGTGCCGTTCGTTACGGTGTATAGTAATCCTTCACGCTGTTCGTGTCGATAACGATCCTTGGAATCATCCCGACCTTCTCGACCGGCTCGCCGTTCATCATTTCTATGATGGTGTCCATCACAGTCTTCGCCTTACCTGAAGAGTCGACCAGAATGGCAGCCGCCGTATTCCCGCCTATGATCTCCTTTACGAATTATGCCGTCAAACCGAAAGCAAAAATAACCGGTAACGATTTCGATGCCACAAAGCTTTCGAGCCACTTTTATTCGCTTGGGAAAGATAGAGAAACTGGGGCCGGCTGCTGTCTGTATTTCAGTTCTACGCGGCGTTAAATGTCCGCCTTCCATGGTGAAAAGACCCGCGAGCGCTATTCATACAGATCCGAGATCGCATAGTAGATATGCGTGTTGTCGAAATCTCCGAAGACGATGTTTTCATCGGAACCGGAAAGATAGACCGGGACTTCGACTCCGGTATGGTAGCCGGTGCTCCAGGTAACGGTAGGAAATTCTCCCTGGCCGTTGTTCGACGTCACTGAAAGGCCGCCCGTTTCGTGATCGGCGGTAATGATGAGCACGGTGTCGCTTCTTCCCTCCATCCACTCCAAAACCCGGTCCACCGCATCCTCGAACTCGATCGTCTCATAAATCGCATACTCGATATTATTGTCGTGGCACGCATGATCGATCCTTCCCCCCTCGACAAGGAGGAAGAACCCGTCCGGGTCCTGATCGAGGATCGCGAGGGCCTTCTCCGTCATCTCGGACAGCTCGGGGTACGGGTAGGTTCCCGGCGTATAGTCGTACATGTACGGCATGTTCTCCGTACCGAACTGCGCCGAGTAGTATATGCTGCCCGTGGGATCCGTTGCAAGGAAGTCCGCCTTGTCGGTGACCGTATGATAGCCCGCCGAGTTGGTCATTTCGGTCGTGATCCCGAATCCGCCGCCGCCGAACAGCACATTGGGCTTGGACGAGCCGACATAATCCAACGCAATCGCCTCGTAGTACGTCCTGCTTTGCTCGTGAGAGCCGAACGCGGCGGGCGTCGCGTTGGTGATATGCGTCGTCGTCACCAGCCCGGACCTCTTGCCCCGCTGTGATAAAAACTCTACAAGCGTCTCGAGCTCCGATCCGTCTCCCGGTATTTCGATGCTCAGCACGCCGTTGTTCACCTTGTGGCCCGTTGCCATAGCGGTCGCGGATGCGGCGGAATCAGTTATTGCGCTGCTCGCCGAGAAGGTCGTCATGTCATTCTGATATTCAAAGCTTTCGAACGAGAGAGACCCCTCCGTTCCGTTTTCAAAGATACCCGCCGCCTTGACCTGTTCGAATCCCATCCCGTCACCAATGCAGAGAATAACGTTCTTCGGTATCTCGGTGAGGACCGTGACGTAGCAGTATGTTTTATAAGCACCGTCCACCGTCTTTGCCGTTATTACCGCATTCCCGGAAGAGACCCCCGTTATCTCGCCCTCTTGCGTTACGGTGACATAAGATTCGTCGCTCGAATACCATAAAAGAGGCCTGTTCGACTGAACCGAAGCGTGAATCGTCTCGGTCTCCCCTGCAAGAACGATCTTACGATATTTATCGAGGAGTATACCCTCCTCCGCTGCCTGGTTCCCGGTAACACACTGCGAGAGGAGGAGGGGTATAAAAACCGTTACAATAAGTATGAGGTACCCTTTTTTCACCGTCATGTCCTTTAATATAACGCAAGAAGGTCCCACTGCAAAAACCAATCCCGTCAGGCCGGTAGTGAACGAAGCATCGTCCCTTTCCCCGCCGATCCTAGTGCAACGGATCGAATACGGTACGAGGACCGAAACCGTTCCTCCTGCGGAACGTTTCCGGGCGGCCTCTTTGCAACGCCTCTTTTTAGAATAGGGACTCAGCTTTCAAACTCTTTTTCCCCACCCTCCGGTTATGCACGGTGCTCATTCGACGCGTTTTTCCTGCCGCATTTGATTGGTGGAGATCAGCCCTTCACCGACCCCATGAGCAGGCCCTTGATGATCATTTTCAGCAGGAAGATATAGATGAGCACGACCGGGACTGTGGTTATCGCCGCGCCGGCGCATATCATGTTCCAGGCGGCCACTGTGGTACCTTTCAGGTTCGCCACTGCCACAGTAACGGGCTGGGAAGTGACACCCCTCGTGAGGGTCAGCCCGAACAGAAACTCGTTCCAGATATTTGTAAACTGGAATATCGCCACGACTGCGAAGCCCGGTAACGACAGTGGGAGGATTATCTTCGTATATGTCTGGAACGTACCGCAGCCGTCAACCCATGAGCTGTCGACGATCTCCTGGGGAAGACCCTCGTAGTAGTTGCGGAACAAGAGCGTGGTAATGGGCATCCCATAGGCAACGTGTGTGAGGATCAACCCCAGGTAGGTATTGAAAAGCCCGATCTTTCCCATAAAGATCACGAGGGGGATGAGTATCGATTGGGGAGCGATATAGAACCCGAGCACAAGCACGAGAAAGACCACCCTGTCACCCTTGAACCTGAACTTCGAGAAGATGTACCCGCTCATTGAACCGAGTATCGAGGATATGATCGTGGCGAAAACCGTTATGACTGCACTGTTCAAAAGCTGCTTCTTGATTAGGTTGAATGCTTTCGTATACGCGCCGAAAAAGACCTGGTGAGTGGGAGCGACCGGACCGTATTTCAGATCCTCGTCCGTTTTCAAGGAGGTATTGAGCAGTGTATAGATCGGAAAGATATAAAAAAGCGCCAGTGCTATCAGCACAACGTATATCAGCGCTTTTTTGCCCATATAGTACCGCCTTGTTATCCCATTCTCTTCAGTGTACCGATGAGAACGGGAATGATTATCACAACAAACGACAGAATGAACATGAAAAAGCTGATACTCGCCCCATATGCGAACAGGTTCTGGTTGAACGTCACCCTGTACATGTATGTGGCCAGCACCTCGGATGAAAACGCAGGGCCTCCTCCGGTTAATAACCAGACTAGGTCGAATACCCGCAAAGAATACATGAGTAGTATAAGAAGAACCGTAAAAGTCGCCGGCTTCTGCAGCGGAAGGACCACGCGTACGTACCGCTGAAATGTGTTGGCGCCGTCCACCCTGGCGGCATCCAAAATATCGGGGTCTACGGATGATATTCCGGCGTAATACACAAGTGTCGCAAACCCGGAAAACTGCCAGACGTATACTATGGCCACGGATATTATCGATTGTTTCGTCGAGGTAATCCAGGGTTGCGTAAGGAAATCGAGGCTCAACATTCGAAGGAGCGTGTTGATGGAGCCTTTATCCGGCATGAACATCCATCCCCACATTGTCGCGGATGCAACAAAGGAGAATGACAGGGGAATGAGATAGATCGCCCTGAAAAGGCCCTTCCCCTTGACACCGAGATCGAGAAATATCGCACAGATGATTCCAAGCGGTAAAGTAATGCCGATAAAAAGGACGATCAGTTTCGCCGTGTTGTACAGGCATTTCCTGAAGATATCGTCGCCTGCGAACAGCTTGATATAATTCTGGATCCCGATAAACTTGCCCATGCGGCCGATTATCCGCCAGTCCGTGAGAGATGTCCATGCGCTCCAGCCTGAAAAGATATATACGAAAATAGCCACTAGAACAATGGCGGGAGCGATAAACACGATGCTGGGTATATTGTTTTTAACGACCATGGCTGTACGTATATATTAAAGTAATTATACTCTCTTTTATCAAATGAACACGGTTAAGTCAATGTAAATGTTTTTTTGCATGGGTACGACGTATGGCCGTACCCATGCGATGAATAGAAAAATGGGTGGAAATAACAGCCTTCCTAAAAGAAACAGGAATCAGCATATCACGGGTAGCATCATTTACCGAATACTTTCTTGTATCCGTCCGCGAAATCCTTGATTCCCTGTTCGATATCTCGGCTTTCGACGAATTTACTGATTACACCGCCGTATACGTCCAGCCATGCTTCCGGCGGGCCGGCGAACGCGCACTGCACGATCTTCGTGGACGGATCCCTGAAGGCCTTGAGGATGTCCTTCGAGATTTCGTCGTACATATCTATCGGTGCGTCAAGCCGCGGAGGCGTCGCCCCCTTGATGGGACAGAATGCCGTTTCCGCCTCAACTGAAGACACAAGCTTCAGCCATTTCATTACCGCATCCTTGTGCGGAGCGCCTTTGCAGAGTGAGAACCCGTCAAGATTGAGCGTAAAAACTCCTGCGGTACCAGGGCTCGTTACATAATCGAAATCGACCTTCGGCTTCCAGCCCGCAGAGGTGAAGTGTCCTTTCGCCCAGTCTCCCATCTGGTAGAAGACCGCCTCGTTTGTCATGAGAAGATCGGACGCCTGGTCCCACGTAAGCGCTGAATAATCGGTGTTGACGTACCCCCTCTCCATTATTGTCTTTAAGAATTCAAGCGCTTCCCTGATTGCAGGGTCTTTTGCGGGGTTCGCTTTTCCCGTGTACATCTTGTCGACATATGCGGGCCCTCCGTGCGGCGCGCCTGCAATTATCTGTTCCACGGTAAGCGCCCACCAGAATTGCTGGCCGCTCCCCGCGCCGACCGCATACGGAATATACCCGGCCTTCTTGATCTTCTCGCACGCGGCGAAGAACTCGTCGAAATTCTTCATCGGTATCTTTACGCCGATCTTGTCCACCAGCTTCTTGTTATACCACAGGCAGTTGCACCTCATCATGTTCAGCGGAATGGATACTTTGCGGCCGTTCACCGTCCCCATATCCTTGATCAGCTGTGGAAAAGGCAGCCCTTCCCAGACCTCGTCGATCGGTTCGAGCACCTCTGCAAAGGAGGCCAGCATGCCGGTTCCATACGTCAGCTGAAACGTGTCGGGAGACTCGCCCGCCATGACCATGGTCTTGATCTGCCCCCTCATGACGCCGCCACCGCCGCCCGCCACGGGATTTTCAACGATCTCGATATTCGGATACTTCTCGTTAAAAATTTTGAACACGGCATCGATTGCTTCCTTTTCACCTCCCGCAGTCCACCAGTGGTACACGATCAACTGCTCTTTTTCCTCACTTGCGAAAAGTAAAGCCCCGGTAAAAAAACACAGTACAACAACCAAGGTGAAAAGCAAAAATTTCCTCATTACATCCTCCTTTAAAAATTTTATATTTATCCTCTTCTGCCACAGGTGTACAGACCAGTAATGATAACCACTTTCATTTAACTCGCACAGTACCGCTTCCGGTATTTATTCAAGAAAGCCTTTTGCACGATTTCCTGATCACCAGCTCTGGGCGTATCAGAAACTGCCTTGTTATCCTTTTTTCCTTTCGTTCGATCTTGTCGATTAGCTGTGCCGCCGCGATTTCACCCATTTTGAACTTTGTTTGGAGTACCGTCGTGAGGGGGACCCGCACAAGCGATGCTATGCTGATATCGTCATATCCGATTATTGAGACGTCCTCCGGCACCCCTATCCCGTGTTCGTTGAGGGCGGCGATGGCGCCGATGGCAACGACATCGTTTACCGCGAATATCGCCGTCGGAAATGACCCTGCGCTCTGTTTTTTGATATACTTTTTCATCACGTCGTAGCCATCCTGAATGAACTTCGCGTTTCCGATTACCTGCATGTCGGACAGCTTCAGTCCGCTCTCAAGGACCGCTTTCCTGAATCCTTCGAGCCTGTCATTAGTCGATTGAATATTGACACCCCGCAAGTGCATAAGCTTACGGTGCCCGAGCTCGATAAGGTACTTCGTGGCTATATATCCGCCCTGAATATTATCGCTCACTATCCAGTCTATATCCTGGTGATCGCACCTGCAGTTGATGACGAAAAAGGGAACTTTCCTTTCCTTTAAAAGCGACAAAGCCTCGGAATCGGATTTTACGGGGGTTATCAATACGCCGTCCACCTTGTTCCGCATCAGCATCCGGGTCAACTTGATCTCGTCTTCATAGTCATACGCGGTATTCGTCAGGAACATGGAATAACCGGCCTTCTTCAGGGTCGTCTCGATTCCCCCCACAACCTCCGTGAAAAAGGTGTTCAGAATGTCCTCCACTACGACGCCGATCGTATGCGTCTTCTTCTTGGAAAGGCTCCTCGCGATGTTGTTCGGCTCATAGTTGAGCTCCTGTACCGCTTCAAGGACTCTTTTTATCGTTTGCTCGCTTATCTTTGCCGAGCTGTTTAGCACCCGAGATACGGTGGATTTCGAAACGCCTGCCGATTTCGCAACGTCCTCGATTGTGGGCGGTTTGAACATGGTCCTATTCCGTCTTGAAAAAAGTGCAACCGTTTTCGTAAACCGCTGTAAGATATTTTCTCTATTAACGCTAATATATATTTTTATTATTTTTATATTAGGTTACAAGAATCAATGGGCATAATTTTTATTTTAAATTCTCTCTTTTTTATTTTACATTTTTATTATTTATACGATCTCGATGAAAACGGTTGAACGATATTCTATCATGTTGCTTATATTTTGTCAAATTTTATTTAATTGTCTATGATTTATTATTACTTATTTTCTGACGGCACCGTTTCTAGCTTAGCGGTATCTTCTCTTTATTTTAAAAAACGGGCTGTCCTGTGGGTCGATGGGTGTTATGCCCGCTTTCTGGAATTCCATATGGAAGCATTCTGATAGGCTTTAATGGAATGTACGCCTGATCTCATCGGACCGAATCACCATGTTCGCCGGATAGTTTCTCTCGCGGCGGTTCATCCTTCTTTTTTCCATATTATGGTATTCTCTCACGGACCCCGAAAGCGTAGAAATTATACCATTGAAAGTATATTATCACATCTCACGTATTCGGATTTTGGAACATCTTGTTATTTGTTAAGGGACAGGCGTAAACTTTGTAAACTTTTTGTAAAAAGGGACAGGCGTAAACTTTGTAAACTTTTGAGTTCATACGAACATACGCGATTGAAGAGTCCCATGTTTTTGCAAGGACAACTAATTTCCTTTTTGCATTTATCCGTATTCTGTCTTAATCTCGGCTATAAGGCCGATAGTGATCTTTTCAAGACTGCGCACCGTACGAGCCTGAGGTGAAAACATCATTCCACACATTAATATTATATTGACAATGATTATCATTATCATTATAATAGTGCATAACTCCATCAAGAAGGATGTTATCTGCAAATACCACAAATTCTTGAACACTCTATGTTTTCATACATCGGAAAGGATCTATAAGGAGGTGCTATATGCCAAGAGGTGACGGAACAGGACGGGCCGGAATAAGAACGATGGCCCCGAGAGCGGCCGGCTATTGCGCCGGTTATTCGATACCGGGATATATGAATCCATATGTGGGCAGACCGGGTCTCGAATACGGGTTTGCGAATCCCATAACCGTGTCTCTAATGCCCTACCCCCGCTATGCACCGTATCGTTCGTACTCTGCAAGGGGACGCCGATCATATTTCTCCTACGGTAGAGGCAGGGGCCGTAGACGCGGAAGATGGTAACATTAAGATATAAATAGAAGAGGTATGACAATGCCAGGTAGAAACGGAACCGGTCCTAAAAGAATGAGGCCGATGACCCCAAGAGCTGCCGGGAACCCGGTCCCGGGATACGGCTTCGGGCGCGGTCGGGGTCGTAGGATGCGCAGGGGGATAGGAAAAGGCACCTTTCACACATTATTTATACAACATGAAGACTCTTCGGGAAAGGCACAAGAAGCCAATAGTTACAAATCCGGGTCAAAGCAGGAAGCTGACCTACTGAAGGTACAAGCAGAGAAGAAGAAACAGCAACTGAAGACCATCAATGATCGGGTCGCACAGATAGAAAGCGATTCGGTATCCCACCGCCGTATAGCGGTCATAAAGCGCAGTAAATGTACCGGGTGCGGTATTTGTCGAAGCGTGTGCCCCGCTTCCGCAGTTATTCTCACTAAAGCCGCAGCAATTGACGGCGAAAAATGAACCGGATGCGGCATGTGCATTTCGGAATGCCCGCAGGGAGCAATCGTTTTACAAAAGAAAAAATAAAACAGCGGCACCTTGCTTTTTTTCCTTGAAACCGGAAATATGAAATCGTTGATTTCCGGAAAATGCTCATCGGTGTTGATACAGTCGAAGTTCCTTGGCATCTCATGGATCTTGGGATAGGCCATGCAAATATCAAGAAAGGGGCCCCAAAACTCAATGGCAAGGTCGAACGTACTTTACGAACCGACGATGGGGAGTTCTATCAGCTTTTATCATTCAAAGATGATATGGATCTTGAGAACAAGTTGAAAACCCGGGAGCGATTTAACAATCTTCACCGGCCTCATAGAGCTCATGATGGGAAAACACCCTATGAGGTCTTGAAAGAAAAATTGAAGGTGTTACTGCCAGTAATTGTTAACCGTGGTTATTAGCAAAACACTTCTCTGTATCGAATGTGTTGAAATCTCACAACTACAGGATTATAAAAACAAAATTCCTAAGTCATTATCCTTCAGTTGATTTCTGAAACTCCAACGCCATTTCAAGTTCTTCTGGGGTAATCATCTCCATACTAAGTAGAATTTCACCCACCATTTGACCTGTTGATTTCTGGATTTCAAGAGCTTCATTTAAATCGTCAATTGTAATTAATCCTGAGCCGGTGAGAATCTGGCCTACTGCATCTTCAGAAATTGTTATCGGCACTATTTTTTCTCCTATTCCAATTTCTTTCCACTCGATGCATGTAAACGGTTCTTGCAATGTACCTGTATTTTACTATTCTTGATATATACTATATCACTATTCTTATTTTTTTCTTGCCTTTATTAAACAAAGAGAGGACAACCAAATTCTGTAATCTTTCAGAAATTCAGATAGACCGAAACCATCAATTCCATCCTAACCATGCTGTTATCCGATAGCAGCTCCAGCGCTTTGCTTTGAGAACTCTATTCCTATAGATGCCAAGATCTGGGCACAAGCTTAAAATGAGCTCGAAAAGTATCCTCCAGTTTGGCAAGATAACTATGTGCTTCTGTACTCCCTTCATGAGGGCTCCACGAAGCAAACTCTTTGTCGGTTGAAGAGTCATAGGGACCTGGTTTCACTTCGAAAATTACTGTGTCTGGCTCTAAAGCAAAAAACGTGTGCCAAACTCCCTCTCTATAATCTACACCGATTATTTTGTGGCTTCGATCTAGTAGTACGAAATTGGCTTTGTCAGGTGTTCCATTATGATTAAAAATTACGAATCCAAGCGATCCCTGTAGAAGGATAACAGATTCTGCTTTGAGGGGATTACGGTGTATATGTGGTTGAATGTAGCTACCTGGCTGAATGGCATTCAACATCCTCTGTAAAGGATCCTTGTCACCTTTATGGAGCACTAATATATCTCTTTTACGTATACTGACAGAGGCATCCTTAGCTTTTAAATTGATAAGATGCCCATCTATTGGAAGGATGCTTTTATGATTAGATACTGTCGCAGCCGGCGAAATACGGACTATATTGTTTTTATACATCAGGTATGGCTTCCTTGTTTTTAATATATTCTTGCGTGATTCATCTGACTAGCTGCCAGTCTTTGTACAACTTCGAGAGTTAGTCCTCGGAGCTCAGGTTTGAAGCGAAACAGAGCGAAACCGAACACCTTTGCTCCGATAGTAATTGTCAACCGTCGTTAATAGCGAAGTAATGAATTAAAGAAATATAGTCACTCTATATGTACAAGGTTACAAAAAAGAAAAGACTAAGTATTGCCATCTGGGTTCTGTGGGACTAGTCGATTTTTCAACCGCTCTTCTTTAAAATTCGTATAAAATCTACATAAGCTTGTTTTGCTTTATCTCCTTCGTTAGCGCACCAATCCTTAACATCATGTAAATCAAATTTCTGTTTTGTTGCTACAAGCACGGCCTGATCCAAGCACTCTCGTGCATCAAAATAGATATATGAAGCAAGCCGATCCTTGATACAGTCAGTTGGGCTTAGAATTTTAATGATTATTCCCTCTACTAAAACCTCATATGGCTTTACAGTATGATCTGAACCAATTGAAAGCGGAGAAGGCACAAATTCGATGAAAATATGTTTACATTTTTGGTGCTCAAAATGTCTCCCTCTCTTTTCAAAACCTAACTCCTGTAAAGTTTCATTGATAATCTTTTCCTCTCGATTATTCATATTGACGAGATCTAAATCTCCAGACCTATACACGCCTGAACTATAAATAGCAACAACTGCACCTCCGACAAGCGTAGTATCGATTTCGTTTTTCTTGAGGGAATAGCCAACATATTTCCACAGCTCTTCTTCGGTTGCGCTATCCCAGTTCGGTTCTATCATAGAATGGGTTTACCTTTTCTTCGAGGTCTTCTTCTTGTTTTAAACCGCTGTATTCGCTCATCAAGAGGAATGGACTCATAGGCTATCCAGAGGATTTCATAAATAGGCTTATAGTAAGGCGATTTCTTATTCAACGAATACACTCGGCTTTTACCGATCTGTTTTGACACCAGTATCCCGGCATTCTCAAAACGTTCAAGTTGATTGATTACTGACCTGCTATATATTCCATAATCTTCAGCTATAGCGGAGGCATGAATCTGACCGTAATGGTAGATATGCAAAAGAACTTTTTCTGCAGTTTTATTCCCAAAAATTCCTTCAAGCATAATAATATTATAGTATTTTTTGCTTT
>JAFGTF010000078.1 GCA_016934265.1 Spirochaetota bacterium | reverse complement strand
AATCCTCACAAAAAAGATCAACCTCCTGCCCAGGGTGGTCAGGACAAATACCCTCGTGGTGTACGAGCACAAACAGTATAGCTTCCCTGTTGGAGTTACCTGAAAAACAAACCACAAAGATCCCTTATCTCTATCGTGTTGATTTGAAGGTAAAAACAGGCCGAATCCATATATTTTATAATAATACGGTCTGCCAAAGGAAGATTTGAGAGGACAATATACTTCCAAACGTCATTCTGGGTCTTTTTGATACGGTATAGTGCTGAAAGATAATGCCGGATTGAAAGATCCTCTATACTCACGGCGTCCCCGATTACGGTTGTGCGCGTAACCCTTCCAGGCGGTTTCGAACATCGTCGTCGTCCTTCAAAGCGAGATACTCCTCCAGACAGGCCGCAGCGGACTCCCGGTCGTCCAATCCGTACTGATGGATGTCCGCGAGAGCGAGGTACACGTACGGCTCGCGGTACCCGAGGTCGATGATCCGCTCGAGCCTCTCTTTCGCTTCATGGTACTGTTTCTGTTCATTGAAAAGCACCGCCTCGAGGAATAGCCCCACAGGATCGTCTCGCCGTACCGCTTTCGCCCGCTCTATAAGGTCCTCCGCCTCAGCCCAGGAACGCTCCGCGATCGCGGCTTCCGCCTCGTCCAGAAGCTGGTCGAACGAGTAGACCCTGAGATAGACCACCTGCGACCGGCTCAAGAACTCGAATGTGAACTCCTCTTTCTCGTATCCCTCTTTCTTCACCGCCACCGTATGCGTCCCCCTCGAAACCCCGGGTACGGCGAACCTTCCGTTTATATCCGTACTCGCTTTTTCGATCCCGTCTATGAAGACCGACGCACCGGCACACGGCTTATTCTCCCGGTCGTATAGCATTCCAATCAAAGGTGCAGTTTTAAAATCGTACGGCGTCTTCCCTGATTCGGTTGCACAGGAAAGAAGCGCGATCAGTAATATTCCTCCCGCGATTGCCTGTATACGCTTATTCTTCCTCATTTCGAAGCAACATCCCTGACTATATACGACTTTCCTTCATGTTTAAGAAGAAACCCGCCCTCTGTTTTCGAAACCAGACGCCATCCCCTGTAACTTCCTCCCTCGTAGAGCAGCATGATACTCTTCGTCCTGCTGTTTTTCAGAAACCAGCAGCTTCTCCCTTCGATCCCGATGTAATATCCACACGGTTCGATCCAGTCGATTACTACCGCTTCAGGAGCGGCTTCCTTTTCATCGAAAGCCGCTTTTTTATTTAAGTCCGTCGCGAACATCATTGCGACTTCCTCGGGGCTTCTACTATACGCCGTTTCAATCCGGGGGGCGTCGGCGGATATCGCTCCAGCAGGCTCGTTCAAGGTTTCACGATCCCGGTCGAGTGTAAGAGAATGCTCCTTGGAGGGTTTGAAGAACAGAACACACAAGAAAACAAGTACAACTAGAAGGAAAACAGTGCTATAAATGTTAATCGCCCGTTTCATATGTTATCCTGAATACGGCTTTGATTATGCCTTCCTCGTCATCCGCAGTGATTTTCAGGTATGGTATGCGCAAATATTTATCGTTAGTGGAAACCGTATGGACGAATTCGACAAACGAGGATCCTAACCCCGATACACTAAACTCGAGACAGTCGGTCCCAGACTTCCCCACCGTCCTGAAACGCTCGATATCGATCTCTTTGTCTATAAGCAAATCTTGTATCAGTATGCCGAACATGTTTGCATCCATCTCTTCGTGCCGGTAAAACATACCTCTTTGAGTATCGTTCGCATGTCGCAGACGCTCTATTTTCTCAAGGAGTAAATCTTCATCAGGCATCTTCAAAAGCAGTTCTTCTATCATCTCTTTTCTTTCCGCGAGCATGCGCTTGAGTGAGACGAGCTCGACAAACCTGACAGCGATATATACGATGACCGTACATGCGACGATCCCTGCCAGGAGACGATACAGTCTACTTTTCACTATAGTGCCGGAATTGAACGGTTGCATGCAGCGTAAACCTTTCCCAATCGGTTCGTTGGTCAGAAATCACCTGTATGATCTTACAATCCGAAAACACACTGCTTTCAGAGAATTGCGGCAGAAGCGACAGGGCGTTCAGAGAAAGACCGTGTACCTGCAGTAACCCTCCCTCGAAAGTCAGCTCTGTTACTATCGCTTTTCCTCCAATAAGAGATGTGAGCTCGGTAAGAAGAAAAAATAGGTCGATCGGCCTTCTTTCTCTCATTGCCTGTAAGTCTTCCTCGGCTGTATCGATTTCGTCCATAAGACGGCGAACATGCGTGTACCGGCCCATCGCCTCTTCCTGAAACAGACGCAGTTCTTCGAGCATGACCGCATGATGTGTAATCTCTCTGTTTAGTAATATGCTGACAAGTAAAAGCTCGAAGATGACGAGAATAGGCAGTGAGACTCGTGCCAGTGTCTTTCGGCCGGTATGTTCCAGACGGAAAATCCACGGTCTTCTGAAATCGTTATGCGGAAGATGCCGCTCGATGGCACTCAGTACTATCTCGATTCCTTCTCTCTCGCCATATTCCCGCAATTCAGGCTCCAGGTGCAAAGCGCTTTTTTCGTGGTATAAGAAAACCCGCTGCGCACGAGACAGGCCTGCGGGAAGCATCGAGCTGACCCTGGCAAGATCCACCGCAGTGTTTTTTGTCCTCGCTATTGTAAATGAGAGAGTAAACCCACCATCCTCGTGCGCCGCCGCTTCGATCCAGGTGTAATGAAAAAATACAAAAACACACGAACTGTTTTTACGAAATCCTGAGACCTTCTCAATAATGCCGAACGCGTGAAACAGAGGCCTTCCTTTCGATACCTTCCGATATTCCGATACTGTTTTCTCTGTGCCTATAAACACAGCGGCGTATCTTGACTTATTTCTTCTGAGAATTCGATAATCCATTACCGTATCTTCCGGGACTCCAGGGTACAGGCTTCGTATCTTGTACCTCAGTATCTCATCGAGATAGCGCGAGCCGATCTTTGGAATATCGATAAACTTTACGGAAACATCACGGCTCGACACCATACATGGGCTTTTCGGATTCGCAGTTTGATCCACCGGATCTCCCCCGAACGTATACTTTCTATATTCATCCCCCGCCCTCTCTATGTAACAATACTCCGTCACATGTACTCCTCTTCGATCACGCGGTATCTTCGAACGGTAGAATACGGATCTTGAGACGGCACGCGAGCAAGAACCATTCGTAATGAAACTCCCTGCAGAGAATTAACCTGAAGTTCCCAGAACCAGGTCGTAACCCCGATGTAATGGTGAAGGAAACCGTCCCTGTACTCCGGTCCTATTAAAAGCTCCAGTGCATCGGTATCCCACTCGTAATTGTTTCTGGTTCGAATAATATGATCGACTATTCCCGACGATGCATCATGACGATGGAACAGAAAGAGATGATACAGGATATCCTCCGGCGCGAAGTGTATATTGATCGCCGGCTCGGCATTAATAACAGGAAAAAGCACACTGTAATCGTTTCCGAGAAATTCCGAAAGCTCCGATGCTTCTAACATCGCGGGCCGGCCTTTTTCAGCTGTTTCCCAAAACTTATGGAGTCTCTTCCGAAGAAGGCGTGCTCTATCGCTGTCACCGGTACGAATAAGAACAATTTTCTCGATGATAAACTCGTCGGAAATGTTGATATTGAAGTAACTGTACGGAGTAAAATACATATGGATACTTGCTTCGGAAAAAAAGTATCCATACTCCGGCAAAAGTCGCAGAACAGGCCCCATATCCCACCTATACTGCTGTAACTCACCCGATGACTTTCCCGGCCGCAACAACCCGGAATAATCGAGAACGTCCTTCCGTACCCAGTTAATACCATAGCGGCTCGATATGTCTCTCAAAACAACTGACAGCCGATCTCTTTTCAAAGTATGTACGTACTCCCATACACGGTCCGCAGGGGAATCCGATGCCGGTGTTTCGTCTTCCACCAGTAATGTAATGACACGGCTTGCCTCCTCATGAAGCATCATCCGTTCTTCGAATTCGCTCTCCCAGCGCTTCAGCCGTGCCCCCGAAAAGCGAAGCAGGGCCGCTATACCTAGAGATATCGAGGTAAAAAGCACCATAGCACAGAGCAGTATGATGGTTGTAAAACCCTTCTCGTTCATTTTCGGATTCTATCTGACAAACGGGTTGCTGCAAATACCGGTCGAAATAACTAGCGTTTTTTTCCTGCTTCCGGGATAATAGAAGGAAAATGATATCAAGACCCCTTCGCCTTTCTGCCTGTGTTCGGTTTCGATAATGACCTCTTCGTATGGACCGTACCGTTGCAGTACCGTCTTGTCGGAGCCGTTATCACATCCCATCTCGAGACATCCTTCGCTGAACCGAAAATAAAGCTCACTTGTGAGGCATCCCTTGTAACAACCGATTCTTAACTCGCCGTTTGTTTCTCTCACCGGAACATACGGCATCCAGAACGGCACTCGGATCATCGACACCTCACTTCTGATCTGCGCCTCCATCATAATCATATCCCGTACTCCGGTATGTACCGAATGTATTTTGTTCAGCAGCGCAGACACATGTATAATTCCCTGCCATACCGTTATTCCGATAATTGAAATGATTACCATGGCGACGGTTATCTCCAAAAACGAATACCCGCCGTTACTCCGAAGAGTAAGTAATTTTCTTATCCTCTTCATACCGGTTCATCAAAAGTATCAGATTTCTACTATGCCGCTTCATTCCCGACGTATGCTTCAGTCCGAGGCTGACGGATACGAATACAACTACGAGGATAAGACCGGCTAAAAACAAAGAGATGAGTGTATCCAACAGTATGAAGCATCGGAATTGGCTCTTCATTACCGCTCCCAGGAGTTTATATCGTCCGCCCCTTCCCTGCCGTCCGCCCCAAGCGACCGTATGCCGAACGGCAGACCGTAACTGCCCGGACAAAAATACTGATACGCATTGCTCCATGGATCCCGGGGAACCGCGCTATCTATATAGGGACCGTTCCAATTCTCCGGCATCGGTTCGAAAACGGGCCGCTCCCAAAGTGCGCCGAGCCCCTGCTCGGTTGTCGGGTATATTTCGCAGTCGAGAAAATAAGCATTCAGGGCCATGGAAAAGATGTGAATCTGATTTCTGCAGCTGATCACCCTTGCCTTTTCGACCTGTTTGGATATTACGAAACCGGTGACACTGATGAGTATGAGCAGTACCACAGACGCCACCATGATCTCGATAAGCGTAAATCCCGCCTCTTTTTTCCCGAAGGCGATCCAAGCCCTGAAAACATCTTTTATTATTCCGGTACCCTTATCGTTTTTCTTCACGCCCAGGCACATCACCCTACCCTTTTCTCACGACAAACCGTATCATCTTACCATCGACATATACCCGAACGACCAGCGGATGTAAAACGACACTTCTTTCAACAAAGACTTCCATATCTAAATGTGTGTGATATCCTTTCTATAAAAAAATTACATTTCGATTAAGTCCATTTAGAGACTCCCGTACAGGGACAGGATCGGCATTACAAAGAGGACGATAATCGTGATAATCGCAGCACCGAGGATGAGTATCAGTACGGGTTCTATCAACCCGATGAATCTCGCGCTGTACTTTTCAAGCTCGGCTTCGAAAAAACGCCGCAGTTGACAAAACACACCCTCGATATTTCCCGATCGTTCACCGATCATTATCCAACTCGAAAGCCGCTGCGGGAAGACGCGGCTACGAATGAAGGAATCCGCCAATGTCCCGCCTTTTAGAATACTCTTTCTTGCCGAAAGAATGCTGGATCTGTACGTGCCGCTTGATACGATGAAGCTCGCTTCCAGCAATGCTTCTTCCAAAGAATACCCTCCCATACAAAGCGCTTCCATTGAGCAGGTAAACTTGTAGTTCTCCCGAAGTTGCTGCATTGACCCGATTACAGGTATTTTGAAAATGATTCTATCGAGCTGTGCAGCCGATTTCCAGTTCCGTTTCTTTGCGAAAGAAAACAAGAATCCCAATCCGCCTAAAAGAACGACCCCACCTATGGCGAGCACGAGCAGGATCCTGCCGCTTGTAATAATGGATTCGATCCGTACCGGAAGAACCGTATCCAATTGGGTGAATATCTCGGTGACCCTCGGGAGAACGTAAACGGTTATCACCACGACACCCGAAAATGCGACAGTCAGCACCATCGCGGGATATATCAGTGCGCTTATCAGCTTATCCCTCAAGGCTCTTTCTCTTAAATAGTATGAGGAGAGCATTCGAAAACTTCCTTCGAGAGAACCGAGCTTTTCGCCGATCCTGAACAGCCCTTCATACAGACGGGGAAATCGTATCCCGCACGATCGCACCGCCTCAGCCAATGACCGCCCGCTGTCTATCCGCTTCAATAGTATCTTGTAGAGCTCTCTCAGTCGTCCTCTCGGGGTACTGTCCGCGGCCACCTCCAACGAGTCTTTCAGAGTCAGGCCTGAGGAGAGAAGAAGCGCGATGGTATCGGTGAACTCAGAAAGCAGTTTTTGAGAACTTCCCGCACGCCGTATCCCGCCATATCTTTCGGTCGTCCGTATGAGCAATGGATAGAGATCGTTCTGCAACAGCGCAGTCACCGCTTTCTCTTCCGATACGGCTTGTTGCCTGACTTTTCTTATTCTCCCACTGCCGTCTTTTACCCTACAGGTATAAACGGCCATTACTCCTCCGCCACCCTTTCCACTTCCCCGACAGTCGTTACCCCGCTGCACGCCTTTTTCAGGCCGTCGATGACAAGGCGTTCCATTCCCCTTAAAAGGAGAAATTCCCGCACTTCGTATTCCCTCCGATCCGAAGCGATAATCGCTTCGATTTCCTCGTTCGAGACAAACAGCTCGAAGATACCTGTCCGGCCGTTGAAACCCGTTCCGTTGCATCGTTCACAGCCTTTCCCTTGAAAGAGAAAATCGGCATCCAAACCATACCGCCGCAAGAGCATGCGCTCGGCATGCCCGATCTTCTTTTTTACCCGGCACTTGTCGCATATCTTCCGGACCAATCTCTGGGCAAGCGCGCCCTTCAACACCGCACTTATGAGATATCCTTCTATTCCCATGTTCTTCAGACGCGTTACTACGGATACCGAGTCCTTCGTATGCAGCGTCGAGAACACGAGATGACCGGTCAGCGCGGCCCGTACCGCAAGCTCCGCAGTCTGCAGGTCCCGTATTTCCCCGACCATAATGATATTCGGATCCTGCCGGAGCACCCTCTTCAGGATCGTATCGAACGTAAGACCGATCTTTTCGTTCGTCTGAATCTGGTCGACACCGTCGGTAATGTATTCAACCGGATCCTCTATCGATACTATCTTGAGGCTTTCCGAACGCAACTCTCTTAGAACCGCGTTTAACGTCGTCGTTTTACCGCTCCCGGTCGGGCCGGTGACGAGAACGAGCCCCTGAGTCCGGTGATACAGGCTCTTCATCCGTATCAAGGCATCCCCCTGCAGCCCGAGCTGGTCGATATTCAACGGTTTCCTTTTTTTATTGAACAGCCTGAGAACGATGGATTCTCCGTCTACTATCGGGATGATCGATACCCTGATATCGAAAACATCGCTGTCGAGATGGACCGTAATCCTGCCGTCCTGGGGAAGCCTCCGCTCCATTATATTCAGATTCGCCATGACCTTGATACGCGAGGAAATCCCGTTGAACCGTTCCTGCGTAAGTCGATGGATGGTTTGAAGCTGCCCGTCTATACGATACCGTACCACAGTCGCTTCGGCATCGACCTCTATGTGAATATCAGAGACCTCCCTCCTGATACCTTCTATCAGGATACTGTTCACAAGATTCACGGTAGGAGCATCCGTTTCGAGCTTATCAATGAGGAGTCTTGTATGGTGATTGAGATACACCGCCTCGGACGGACTCCGGAGGGTTATGTCTGAAAGCCTGCTTCCGAGCCAAGCCGACAACTCACTTTTATCGACCAGGAAGAATCTAATCTTCTTGCCATGGTAATTTTTCAATTCCTCCATTACCACCGCGCTTACCGGGCTGCATGTTCCGACTGTCACGGAATCCCTGGTTTCTTTCAATTTCAACAGAGAATGAGTTTTTACGAACTCTATCGGATACTGATCCCTGTCGACCTCCGGTTTGAATCCTTCTATGGATACTCTCACCATCTCGGTTGTACATCCTCTTCTATAACTGAAGCCTGCGCACCGTTACTCAATTACGGTATGCGTATGAATCCGGCAGGTCCCGGAAAAACCTATGATACAATTTTTCCATCTTAAGGCCACCGTTCATATCTCCCGATTCGGGGTATTCGGCGTACGGCACTATATAGATCACAAACTCCGAGCGGTCTACGGTTTCTTTTTGCGATCTAAAAAGAAGACCCAACAGAGGTATATCACCTATTACCGGGATCTTTTGAACAGTAATATTGTTCTCCTCGGTAATGAGGCCGCCTATTATCACCGGTCTACCGGAAAGCGCACACACATGAGTTTTAAGTATCTTCTCAAAGGTCGTCGGGGGTTTGGCCGTATCCATGGCCACGTCGGCCCCCCTCCTGGATACCGTTGCTTCGACATCCATTGTGATAAGGCCGTCCCCCGAAACCCAGCCCCTGATCACGATGATCAAGCCTGAAGTTATCTCGCGGACGACACCTGTCAGGATCAGCTCCCCGGTATTCGGATCCACTTCGTATTCCCTGTACCGGTAGGTACTCGTATTCTGAAACTGTATCTCCTCCCCTGATATTCCGTTGAGCGTTGTATCGGCAAGCACCTTGGCACGCTCCTCGCTGAGATCGAGATTCAGCTGAAGCGCAAACTGATATCCAAAGTTCGATACGATATCGAAGCTGAGGTTGAATACCTTCCCGATAGAGCCGACGAATGCACCGCCTCCTTCCTGTGGTGGTTTCCGTATTTCGAACATATTGTCAGAAATATTCTGATTCCAGCTCAATGCTTCTCCGTCTTGATACTGAACCACGAGAAGCGTGTATCGTATTTGCGGAACCGGACGGTCCCGTAATTCAAGCTCTCTAAAAAAGGTATCCATCCTTTGCGGTGAAACTTTTACAAAAACGAGCGAAGGGTCATGTGTTTCGATGATTTCCTCACCGGATAACGTCGCCGGAACATGTTTCTTCAGATCACCCGCTCTTATATACTTCAGACGGACAGGATACGCTTTTTGATCTATATCGATGAGTGATAGATAGTCGTCAAGATACTTTCTTTTATCCTCCGACAGCCGCAGGACAAAAGAGTTGGTCCCGGGAATGGTAACAGGGGCTGCATACTTATATTCCGGGGGGAGAAACGCTTTCACGTTTTTCGTCTGCAGATGATTCAGATCGAACCTGTAGTAGCGCCCTCTATCAGACGGTTTGTCCAATTCTTCCAGCAAGGTCTGAATTGGACCTATCTCGGCAAGACTTCCGTTGAGGATCACAGAGTTCGATTCAGGCACAATGGTGTAGTACCTGCCTTTGGCAAAATCAGGAGGAAGAAGTTGGGGTAGCTCCTGAGCTGAAAGATGCTGAAGCCTCACCCTGAACACGGTTTTATACCGTTTCAACACGTCGCTTTTCGAAACCTCGAATATATAATAGACATCGTCGATTCTCTTGTAATCGGCCTGTACCTGTTCGAGCAGGATTCTCAACAACGTCTCAAACGGTTTATCATTATATCGAATATTCTTCAGTATTGTTTCTTTTGTGGTGAGAAGCGAGTACTCCAATCCCGCTTCTTCGAACAGCCTTTTAATAACAACACCGAACAGTATCTCATCCGCTTCGACGGAGTAGCGGTCACCGGTTTTGGATACAGCATCCCGGATGTCCCCTTTTGAAGGCGGTCCGGCTGCCTGCGTGTCTCTTCTAACCTTCTTTACATAATAAAAATCGGTGTCTGAATCTATCACATACCCATGATATTTTCGCAAAAGAATGGATAGCGCTTTTTCAGGCGCTACACTCTTGATATGTACCGTAACGGGTATTGCAGGAAGGGGGTCGTACAGTATGGTTCGCCCGATTGCTTCGGAGAGCGATCGTAGTAGTGCCTGAATCTCCACTTCATCCGCATCGATCGAAACCGTCGCCGTATTTTCATCAAACTCTACATGTACCCTGGAAACGTAGTATATTCCATTCTCCTCGGTAACGTAAAGGCCGTATGCAGCGATAAACGCATGTAAGGCGGTATCGAAATCGGTCTCCACGAAGTAATATGAGGCCCTCCCCGTTACAGTTTCGTCGGGTACAATCGATTTTCCGGCAAGTTCCCCCACCGCGAGAAGGATATCGGTTACTTTTTGGTCTCTGAACTCTATTTCCCTGATTTGCTGCGCCGCTATGGGTTGCACCGGGATGATCAGTAAAAGGAGAACAAGCAGCACCTCTCTTTTCATCGCAGCCTTCTTTCAACCGTTGAATGCGCCTACCAGAACGGTATGCGGTCTAAAAGGTTTCGAAACGTATCCTGCATAATATAGGCGGTTATGCCCCCTATAGACAGAAACGGAGCAAACGGTATCGAACGGTTCAAAGGCTTTCTTTTCAGCCCGAGCATCAGAAGCATGTATGCGATACCGGTACACGATGCGGTAAATAGCACTATCATAAAACCGTCGAATCCCAACACGAGTGACAGGAGGGCGCAAAGCTTTGCATCTCCGAGCCCGATACCGCCTTTTTTTAATAAAAAGAGCATAAACACAAACATGAAACCCACCATGCTTCTGACCGGTAAGATAAGAACCGGTACGGTATTATGAAAAACTGCTTTGGTGAAAAATATTATCAACCCCATGAAAGTGAGTTCGTCCGGTACCGTTCTTTCTTTAATATCTATTATTGTAATCGGACATAGGAAGGACAAAAGAATCGAAAGATCGATCCACTTTCCTGTTAAAAACAGTCTCTCCATCTTCTATTCGTACTGATTTGGATAGAAACAACAACGGCACACTGAAACGCCCTTCTTCACAGGGGATTGTTCGATATCAACTACTTCTTTCTTCCACGTACGTACAAGCACTATATGTATGGTAATGTCGATAAAGCCGATTATTGCACCACCCTGCCTGGAAGGAATCGGCGATAGCAGGCCCTATAGATTATCTATTATGTATCATTTATTTATTTTATTCAAGTGATTTATTATTTTGTTTTATTTATATCAGTATCACCCGCCAGTCTCCATGATCCGAGAATTCATTACGCTCACCTATTCCCGGAGTCTAATAGTCGGTTACCGGATCCGGGGCGTTCGGTGTAAGATCTGTCTTCACAGTATTTCATATTGTTTTTTCTCATTTTTACGCTAAAATATAAAAAAAGGATAGAAACTCATAAAAAAGACGATTCGGGAAACTGAATAGTATCCTGATATGAGGTAAAAAGACTCGTAAACAGAGCTGCAGCTATTGCAGGGACGACCGTAAACGCTCTGCTTTAAAAAAGGCCCGTCAATGGTTACTATAACGCACGACAATGAAAACGATCTGACAATAATCACCTGCTCAGGCGATTTGACGGAGCAGGAGCTTCTCGATAATTTGCAGTCGCTTTATCACCACCCCCCCACGAAACACAACTTATGGGACTTTGTAGACGCTTCCGTGAAAAACATACCTACAGAAGCCGTGCACCGGTTCGTTTCGGTGGTAAAGAAAATAGGATCCGTACGGGAGGGGGGAAAAACCGCGGTAGCGGCGCCGACGGATCTCGAATACGGGATGATACGTATATTTCAAACCATGACCGATTTGACGCAAATTCCATTCGAGTTCAGGGTGTTTAGATCAACCGACGAAGCCCGGCTGTGGCTTCTGTCGCAGTGAGATAAATATAAGAAGTCAAACGGCACATCAATGGTTGAAAAAGTCGTAGACAACCGAAACGATCTGACCGTCTTCAAATGCTCCAGTGCCTTGACGGAACAGGAGTGCCTGGAGGCGATACGTTCTTTCTATAAAGAATCTCCTACAAAATTCACACTTTGGCAGCTTGACGGTTTTTCGGCCACAAATATTTCAACGGATGCGTTGAGACGTATCTATGAGACAATACGCACGCTCGGAAACAAAAGAAAGGGCGGAAAAACGGCGATTGTAGCGCCGTTGGACCTCGAGTACGGCTTGGGCCGAATGATTCAGACATGGGCCGGTATAGGCGGGCTCCCCTACGAAACAAAGGTGTTCAGGACACCGGAAGAAGCCGGGCAGTGGCTGTTTTCAAAGGAGTGATTATTTCATAATATATTTGCGTTCTTCCGTTCACTGCGTTAGAATAGATACAGAGATGCGGGCGTAACGCCGTAATTGCAGGGGCGGCCGCGCACTATTTCACATCTTCATAAAGCCTCGCGAACCGGCCGGATACGCCCGGGGGCACAGAGAATTCGGTGCGTTTTTCGGGCTACGGAATAAACAGGATCGGCCGATCGATGATTGAGACAATAATTTTTCCGAAGAAGAACTATACGATCCAGGAATGCTTCGGGGACATATCGACGGAAGAGTTGCTGGAGACCGCGCAATCGTTCTTCGGCGGTGTGCATACGCCGTATGTTATATGGGATTTCTCTTTCGCGCAGATGATCAACCTTTCGCCCGGGACGGTGAAGAGGCTCGTCGATATCTGGGACAAGCAGCGGGCCCGCAGGGGGGGCGGCAAAACGGCGATAATAGCTCCCGCCTACCTCGAGTACAGCTTCTCGCAAATGTTCGAGACGGTAACCGAATTGACCAAGAGTTCCTTCGAGACGAAGGTATTCGGATCGCTGGGCGAGGCCAAAGAGTGGTTTCGCGAGTGAGTCAGGATGAGTGCGCCTGGAAACCGGGCCCTGCGGCATGCCCGGTTTTTTCTCCTGTGCCGTGTCAAAAGCATAGGCCCGAAGACAGTCTTCTTTCCCACCATACAGGACTCTTCCATCGGCCGATTCCTCAGATCGGCCGATTCCTTTGATGGAGATGAAACCGGGCTGCAGGAAGCAAAAGCGCATGCGAAAAGACGCGCGGGTCGATCGGAAGCAGGTATCTTGGACCAGTGGCGGCGACTTCAGGAACCCTCGGGCCGAAACGAAATGATTGTATCACGAGGCTTCCACGTTACTACGCACTCTTACCAAAACACTGCTGCTTCCTTCCTCCTTTATTCGCTGAATTCAACAGGTAAAACCAAGCACCGATTTATATATTAAACTCTTATGATTCTATACCTATAAGCACGAGAGGAACTGCCGGCACCCCTCTCCCCTGACGAACAACATTATAAAATTCCCCCTCAAAATATGGGACACCTGAACTCATCTGGCTTTGTAGTGACTTCATCGGAAGAATCTCGACCCCAACATCAATACGATCACCCACATAGAAAGCAAGATGTTTAACAAAAAGATCATAAGCGACGAACGAATATTTACCGAATTGCACCTCAACAGCCACTCTATCCTTGACAAAGTCTGTTTGATTGTAACTGAAGATCGGTATCTCACCTGCTGATTCTATCTCTCTCTTCTGCTCTTCTGCCGACATCGTAAGTGTCTTTCGGATCAATTTTTCGCTTCTCGTAACCCAATAGCTGACCCGGCTTTCATCCCATGATTTTTCTCGAAGCAGCTTTTTGAAAGCCGCGTTCATATCTACCGGGCTATATAGTAACTTTCCTTTCATTGTCTTTTCTTTAGAAACCTTAGTTCTACATCGGTTTGCATTAACATCCTTAATAACAGATTGTATCTCCTTCCAAAGAGTTTCCTTATGAACGATTAAAAATTCAAGCCCATTTAAATGTGAATATATTTCTGTAATTTTCATAGATTTATTCTTTTTTATATTTCTGGTTTTTCTCAAATAATTTATTCTGTTCATTGTTCTTTTCCCATGGACAAAAAGTCAGGCTATTTCCAGAACTTATGGGATTAAAAACCGGTCTGTCCATTGGGCGGGTCCTCAATGTTCCTTCAATTTCCTGATTAATCCTCCGCTTCGCTATATTAATATACTTTGAAACAGTTTCTGCACCAGCGCCTCGCCTACCATGACGAATGGCAGCAATTATCGATGTCCCGGTTCCCAAGAAAGGATCAATCACCCAATCCCCCTCATTTGTAAGTGAAAGTACCAAGCGTTCAATTAATTCAACAGGAAATTGGCAAGGATGTTCTGTCTTCTCAATATGATTGCTCTTGACATTTGGGATTACCCACATATCCCCAGGATTCTTACCAAGTGGGTTACATGAATATTGGCCAACCTTGGGACCTTTAAAATATTTTTTTCCGGGATATTTTTGAGGAACTCGTACTGCATCCAGATTAAAAACATACTCATCTGACTTGGTGAACCATATAATCGTTTCGTAGCGCCCAGAGAAGCGACGACTACAATGTAGCCCGTGTTCAAAATGCCAGATAATACGATTCCTCATACTAAGGTGCAAATTCGTGAAGATAGGATATAGAGCTGTATCCAAAGGTATGATTGCCCCTCTGTCAACATAGTTACCGACTTGCCAGCATATACTACCTTTAGGAGACAATGTCCGTACACATTCGGTAATTACCTGGGCTTGTTGTTGGATATACAATTCGAGATGTAACTTCTTCTCGTACTCTTTGCCAATATTATATGGAGGTGATGTAACGATTAGTTGGATCGATTCATCGGGGATATTTTTTAGCATATCAAGACAGTCGTCGGGGTATACGACTATTGATTCGGAGAGGCTGAATTGTTCAACAATATTCCGTTTTTGATTGAATAATGGTTTAGTCTCGGGTTTCATTCTGCTTCTCTGGATTAATTCTTATTGTAAATAACAGGGTATGAATATTATCATATCAGATAAGTTCAACACATTAACCCTCAATAATCAAAAAATTACAACATTATCTTATATGAACCTTCCTCGTTAGGTAAAAACCGCCACTCTCATTAAGCCTCCTTAACTGTTTATTAAATCCCCTATCTACTATTCAATGATAGCGAAACAAAAAGTTATGTAAAGGATTAATATTCTATTTTATCAACATAACCCTCTTAATTATCTTACAAAGCCATCTTATTTCCTCTCGGGTTAATAAAAGATTAAACCTCTCATTGCGATTTTAAAATATTTATATCCTGAAACCTAAACGTATATTCTGAATATTACACGATTACGTATGATTATCTCTCCCTACTCACGTCTCCCTTTCTATAGCCCTTACCAGCGGTTGAAGGTGATCCTGCTTTTGTCGAACTCGTTCTTCGGAGGCTTCTTTTCCGCAGGGATCCCGACAGCGATGAGGGAGAGCGGAATTATATGGCCGGGTATATTCAGAAGCCTTCTCAACCCTTCGACCCGGTCTTCCCTCGGATAGACACCGAGCCAGCAACCGCCGTACCCCCTGTCCGCGATCTCGAGAAGGATGTTCTGGGTGGCCGCTGCGCAGTCCTGCACCCAATACCCCTCGCGCTCCTCGAGATCCATGTCGCCGCATACGAGTATCGCGGCGGGCGCCTCCTTCAGCATCGAGGAATACGGATGAACAGACGGTATTTCGTCGAGTATCGAGCGCTCCGTGATGATCACGAACCGCCACAGCCGCTGGTTCCCCGCTGAGGGCGCGTTCATCCCCGCCTTTACGAACGAAACCAGCGTCTTCTCGTCCACCGGCCCGCTTTTAAACCGCCGTATGCTCCGTCTTTTGTAGATCGCGTCCATTCATTTCTCCTATCACGTCGTATTCTGCAGGTATTTCTCGAGCGGGGGATACTTTAAAATCCCCGCGAGTATCCGCCAGCCTTTTTTGCTTTCCTCATCCGTTATGACCGGTATAAATCCGAAATCGAGGTAGATCCGCACCCCTCTGAAGCTCGTGGTCTGGGTCAGAAGATACGCAGTCTTATGAAAGCGCTTCAGGCATTCGACCGCAAGGCTCACGAGCGGCCTGCCAAGCCCCCTCCCCTGAAACTCGGGACGTATGCCCACCCAGTGGATGCGTCCAGTGACGCCGCTCCCGTCGCAGTCGCCGTACCAGCCCATGGCCGTGCCGATCGGCCGATCGGCGATCGCGCGATCTTTCATCGTCCGAGCGCCGCACCCGATAAAGTAACAGCGTTCTCCAAGCTCGTCCTCGCGGCCTGCGAACTCGTTATCGAAATGAGAGCGCGCCTCGTCCCTTGAATCGAACTCACCCGCCGAAGTCTCTATACCCGCCCACTCCGCCTCGTCGCCGGGCCGGTAGTTACGTGAGAAAAACCCTTCGGGAAGCGTAAATACCGGCGCCTCCCGGATCGCGGGGTGATGCATTCGTACCGATATATACTCGATTCGCCTTTCCGGCATACCCGTTCCTTTACCCGGTTTTCCATAGATTTTTCGATATCCGTTACGTAACGCTCCCCACGCCCCCCTTTTGCCGCGCAAGCTTTTCGCTATCGGAGGAAATCGGCCGCGAGATCCAATACCTCGGTAAAGCTTTCATCCACCGCCTTTGCGTGCCTTCTTCCCGCGGGAAAGGGATTTTCATGCGTATATCGATACGGGAAATCAACAGTCTCGATCCTGATCGGTATATCCCGGTTCCTTCCTCTCAGGGTGTTCTCGATCTCGTACTTGGGGATGACGTCGTCCTTCTCGAGACCGACCGCCATGATACGCCCGGAAAGAGCATGAAACCGCGATTCCCGCAGGCCCGCCATCTTGTGGTAGTCGAGCATCGCCCTGAAATACCGGCCCTCCGGCGTCGCGTCATTGAAGAATTCGCGCATCCGGGCGTCTCTCTTGAGCTCCTCCTCGAAATTTTCGATGAAATAGGAATACAGGGCGATATTCGCCTCACTGTCGAGAATATAGCGGGACACGGGAGACATCCGGTTCACCGTCGGGCCGCCGCAAAAAATGAAAAGCCGTGAATCCGGAAGCATCCGGTCGAGGTCCGCCATGAGTATGAGCTGGGTCAGAAAGGCTCCTATGGAATACCCGAAAAAATCGACAGTCGCGTCTCTTTCGATACAGGGATGCAGGCCGTCTTGCACCTGTTTCACGATCCGTATGACGTCGAAGTACGATTGCAGGCCCGACCAGAAAAAACGGGGGGGACAGAGCTGAAGCCTCGTTGATACCGCCGCGTTCGCAAGGGTGGAAGCCGTCACTGTGGGAAAGATCTTTTTTCTCTCCTTCGACACCATGCTCATGAGTCGCCGGTCGCTCCATTTCAACGGCGCGCGGTTCATGTGAAAGGCGATGGGAAACAGCAACACCGCCCTGCCGGAGCGCTCCAGAAGCCGTTTCGCCCAGGGCAGGTATTTGTCCCAGGATCTTTCGTTCAGCCCGTGCACGAGAACAATCACGCCGTTCGCTTTCGTTTTCGACCGTTTTTTGAACACCGGGTAGGAAAACACACGGTTTTCCTCTATCTCGGAGTCGAGTACGTGCAGAATCTCGTTCAGGGGCGGTACGAAAAACTCCCTGTTCATCTCCATCTGGGCCACGAAATAGCGGTTGTGATTATCGCACCGGTACTCCTCTGCTCCCGGCAAAAAAGAAGAGGCCTTTGATTCGAAACGGATGTTGACTATCTCCGCATCCCCCTCGAGCGTGATACTCGCCTTTTCATGCGTATACGCGCTTTTCAGGCGTACATACTCCTCTGCATAGAGCGCACGTTCTCGCATCGATTCACCCGCCGTATTTCATTATCATGGTACTATTGTAATACAATGGAATGCAATCGACAACAGTCCACGACCCATGCCGCCGGCACAAATAACTATCCACCGCTCGCAGCAGCATGGGCCCGACTCTTCACCTCTTCACGTGCGCGCCGTATCCGTACCCCTGGCTGTCGTACGGCCTGCTGTAGAGAATGTGCTCTACCTCCCGGTAGGAGAGCGCTTCGAGCAGGTCCTGTTTATTTATCCTGTCCCGGAGATCGAGATCCGATATGGTCCGCGCCACCCGGAGCACCTTGTTGTAACTGCGGGCCGAGAGCCTGTATTTCTTTATCGCCGTGAAGAGGATCGATTCCATATCCCCGTCCAGCGTGCAGTACCGCTTGAGCGACGCGGTATCCATATTCGCGTTCAGCTTCGTACCGCCTTTCTGCTCCGACCGTTTCATCTGAAACTCCCGCGCACGGACCACGTGTTCCCGTATCTCCTTCGAACGTGCGGATGCCTGGCTCTTCACAAGCTCGAACGCCTTCAGCGGTTTGACCGCGACCTGTATATCTATCCTGTCGAGAATCGGGCCGGAAAGCTTCATATAGTACTTGTTGATCTGGGCCGGGCTGCAGCGGCACAGCCGCTCCGTATCGAACAGATAGCCGCACGGGCAGGGATTCATCGACGCGACCAGCATGAAACGGGCGGGAAAGACGAGCCTGGAGTCCGCCCTCGCGATTGCAATCGAGCCGCTCTCGACGGGCTGGCGAAGCGACTGTATGATCGAACTCTTGAACTCCGGGAACTCGTCTAAAAACAGTATCCCGTTGTGTGACAGGGTTACCTCTCCGGGTATGGGGTTTTTCCCGCCGCCTATTATCGAAACCGCCGAAGCGGTGTGGTGAGGGGCACGGAACGGCCGTTTTCTGATAAGCCCTGTCTCAGGCTTTAAAAGTCCTGCGACGCTGTAGATCTTCGTCGTCTCTATCGACTCCTCTTCCGTCATCAACGGCAGTATGGTCGGTATCCTCGACGCGATCATCGTCTTTCCGGAACCGGGAGACCCTATGAGCAGGAGGTTGTGTCCGCCCGCAGCCGCTATCTCCACCGCCCGTACCGCATAGCTCTGCCCTTTCACTTCGGCAAGATCGTTCGAATATTCGTAGTCGGAGGCGGTAGGGCACCCGGTTTTGACATTCTCCGGCCCGCTTTTTTCAGGCGGCCTCGTCCCGTAGAGGACTTCAATCGCATCCTTCAATCTTCGAACGGGATATACGTCGAGACCGGATATGAGACCGGCCTCCTTCATGTTTCCTTGGGGTATGATAACGCTGGTAACGCCCTTTTCATTCGCCGCTTCCAGGATGGCTAAAAGTCCGTGTATCGGCCGTACCCTGCCGTCCAGCGAGAGCTCTCCGAGCACAATGAAGGAATCGAGTGCCCCGTCCGTTTCCACCTGGCCGGAAACGGAAAGCACACCGATCGCTATTGCGAGATCGAATATCGACCCCTCTTTCTTCTCGTCCGCGGGGGCGAGATTTATGGTGAGGCGGCCGAGGGGAAATTCGAACCCGGAGTTCCGTATCGCAGAGTTGACCCTGTCTTTCGCCTCCTTGATCGCCGGATCGGGAAGCCCGACGATCGTCTGCTGCGGCAGGCCCCTCTTTAAGTCCACTTCCACCTCGATAATGGACGAGCACACGCCATTCACAGTCGCCGAGCGGAGCCTGCGGAACATTTCATTTCTCTCCCATCACTCCTGAACATCGGATCCGCATTTCTTGTTGCACCTGATGCACAATTTTATCAAAAAAAACGATTTTTTTCCGCAGGCCGCTCAGCGAATTGAATGGAGAATGATATCGGGATACTGCTTGAGGAAACGCTACCTGGTTTCGTACTGGATTCTCTTTTTGATGACGAACCCCTTGTTTCTGTCTCCCTTGGAAGTCTCGATGATACCGAATCCGCCCCCACCGAGATAACAGATACCCTCGTTCGGCTTCAGCTGGTAGGACTTCTTCAACTCCTTTATGATACAGTCGAAATGTGCCTTCTTGCTCGTCTCTTTGTGGATTATTGCGGTGGAAACGACATTAATGGGTTTCTCGCATACCGGGCATATGTAGCGAGGCCCCCGTTTGCGCGGCGCCCTGTATCGTCTGTGCTTCCGGTACTTTTTGTGATGGTTGCTCGTCACCATTCGTCCTTCTTGTTTCGGTATTGTATAGTGGTAACATCCAGCGGGATTAAAATCAAGGAAATTCCAACGTCATGCCCAGTATGTCCGGACCGTCTTCTGGAACATGCCTACTTCATGAGCCCGCTCGTGAGAGAGTTGGCGAGTTTCTGTATCGCTTCGTTGAGGTAGTCCTCGTTGTTGATCATCGTCTTGAGCCGTTCTATCCTGTTCCTCCTCGGCCTGGCGGACTTGCCTTTCTTCTCTTTGACCAGCAGAAGACCGTACGATTGATATCTCTCTTTTAATTTTTCCATAACGGCTCACTTTGTCAACTGAAACGCATCCTCGATATACAGGAGTTTTTCCCGTTCGAAAGTTGCGACATCGAAACGTACGTTACAGTCATAACGTCTGTTTTTTTCCAAATAGTAAAGGGCCGCCGTTCGAATATTCCTGCGCTTCGAGACGGTAACCGCCTCGAGCCCGGTGCCGAACGCGCCGTCCTTCCTGTATTTCACCTCCACGAAGACAAGGAGGCTGTCCTTCTCGGCGATGATATCGATCTCCTTGTGCCGAAACCTGAAGTTTCGCTCTAAGACCGAATAGCCGTGTCCGTCAAGCCACGCCGCGACCTCATCTTCATATCTCTTTCCTACAGAAACCCTATTCATTCAGTATCTGCTTCAGAATGAACTTCGACAGCGGTTTTTTTACGAAGAGGGAGCTCTGCTCCTGCAGGTCGATCTCTTTCTCCTCCTCGAGCCTGTCGCCGAACTCATCTATCATAACAGCCACCTTCGGCCTCAAAGGAAGCTGCGGATTCGCGCTTATCACCCTTCCGACGGCGTTGTTGCTCAACTGGACAATGCTTCCCACGGGATATATCGCGAGGTTCTTCAAGAACACCTTTACTATCTCGGGATCATACTTCCTGCTCGCACCGCTGAGGATCGTCTTCATGGCGTGGTAGGAGAGGTGCTCATCCCTGTAGCTCCGTTTTCTCGTCATCGCCATAAAGGCGTCGCATATCGAAACGATCTTTGCGAACACCGATATCGTATCCTCTTTCAGCTTACGAGGATATCCGCTTCCGTCGTATGCCTCGTGGTGCTGCAGTACGACCGCCGCCACCTCTTCGCCGAGGTCGAGCTCCTTTGTGATGATCCGATATCCGTATATGGTATGCGTTTTGATCCTGTTGTACTCCTCCGGCGTCAGTTTGCCCTTCTTGTCGGTGATGTAGGAGGGTACCCGCACCATACCGATGTCGTGCAGGAGTGCTCCCGCACAGAGGGGTATGAGACGGTGCTTGCCGTATCCGATATCAAGGCCGACTACCGCGGAAAGCATCGCGACACCGACCCCGAGGATATAGAGGTACTTTCCCTCGTGTTCCCTCGTGAGCTCGTCGAGTATACCGTTCTTATTCCCACGCACCGCCTCGATCATTTCGCTCACCGAGTCGAGGATACGATCACGTTCGTAGCCTGCGCCGTTTCTTACCTTTTCGAATACGTCCTCCGTTAGGTGCAACATTGTATCGAAGACTTCAGATGTGTTTCTCTCAGCATGTCCCCCGGCCTGCGGGCTTTCTGCGAGTTTCGTGAGCTTCGACACCTCCTCCTTGATCGAAAGCTTCTTTTCCGGCTCCACCTGCTTGATGACGTCACCCGCGGTTTCTATCTCCTCTATGCCCCATTTCACGAGCCGCTGGATATCCTCATCCCGAAGCGGGACCATGGGCGCAACGAGGATATTGTTCATATCGATATACACCGCCTTGTTGAAAACCATACCCGGCTTCAATTCATCAACCCGCAGTTTTTTCATCGCCATCCGTCATTCCAGATCGAGCCGGTATACAAACGCAAGTATCTCGGCCACTATCTCGTACAATTCTTGCGGAACATAATCTCCGACTTCAAACTGCATGAGAGCCTCCGAAAGCAGTCTGTTGTCCTCGATATATACACCGCTTTCCTTCGCAATACGAAGTATTGTCTCGGCTACCTGTCCCGTCCCCTTGGCCGTTATTTTCGGGGCTTCATCCTCAGTCTTGTACCGCAAAGCTACCGCTTTCCGTGCCATTCGCTACAGCCTTATATCAATCTTTTTCAGATTGTCCTGTGTATAAAATCCGGCATCCTCGTACGGTGAGAACCGGACCGTCACATCTCTTTCGAACCTGAGACGTTTCAGGCCGCCGACCAGTTTTTCGACATCCGCCTTCATCTGCGTTTCCAGTTCTTTGCTGTTCGTCGAGATGGTACAATGTATCGCCTTATAGTCCGTAAAAACCAAAAATGCGATTTTTCTTCCGTTTTCGAACGAAATAGTGAGCAAGAAAGAGTACTCCGATCCGTCCTCGGCCCTGGAAACAGCCAGGTCGCAGGGACAGGATCGGTCTTTTATTCTCAATGAGAATAATAACGTTAGGGCGCTGTAATTGAGGAGATTATGCATCTGCTGCAGACAGTAGTAGGTGATAACCTCCTTTGAAACGATCCCACTCTTTTCCAACATTCGATATATGTTCTGATTTCGGACTGCATCACGCAACGATTCCCGTATGAGCTCCTTCTTATGACGCACCGTAACTACAAGCTTTTCAAGAAAATTATCGGTGGCAATCAATTTTTGGATAAACGATTTTTCACGACCCAGAAGCTCTCTGTACACGGAACTCGAGGCGGCGTTTCCCGTTTCTTTAAAGGTCTTCACGTGCTGGAGGATCATTCGCGGTTTAAGCTTCAGTACCCTGGCGATGAAAAGCGGACTCGGTATCCTGCCTTCCAGCCTCGCAGTGCGGGTTTCTCCCTTGATCTCCACGAGGTAGGAGCTTCCACGGACATGACGAATCACTCGAACACGTATCAGGTCGCCCGGCTTTGGGGAGGTTTTTTGTGCACCCGTATGATTCGTGCTTCGCGCGGTTTTTTCTATTTCCATCGTTTTGCAGCTTCGCGGACCGGTCTGTAGGTATACCTGTGCTCTATAGTGGGACCGTATCGTAAGAGAGCGGCACGGTGTACCGTCGTTCCATACCCCTTGTGCATCTCGAAACCGTATTGCGGGTAATCACGTGCCAACAAAATCATGAGATCGTCCCTGTATACCTTCGCGACTATGCTGGCCGCGGCAATCGACACCGATTTATCCTCTCCTTTATACATCGATTCCGAACTAATAGAAATATCGTATAATTGCACGGCATCGATTAATAGAAAATCGGGCTTGATATCACACGAAAAGACCGACCGTTTCATCGCGATAACCGTTGCATTATAGATGTTGTATTCCTCTATGAGCCCGGGCCCGCAAATACCGACCCCGACGGATCGGGCCTTTTCCCTGATCTGTTTTGAGAGGATTCTTCTCTTTTTGTCGGTAAGCTTCTTCGAATCGAGTATTCCGGATGGAATGTGCTTCGGATCTAGCACTACGCAGCAGGCGACGACCGGCCCTGCAAGCGCCCCCCTCCCCGCCTCATCTATACCCCCAACGGCACGAAAGCCATCCGCATGCGCTCTGTTCTCAAGCATGCACATGGCTTCCCTTTCAAAACGGTAGTGGCCCATCTTCTACACGCAGTCTGTTTCGGTGCCGAAACGGCGCGATCTGCATAAAACCGACATGAGCCGAGAAAACGCCGTACAGCATCGACTTAGACCTGCTGCTTGACCTGCGCCGCTTTACCGATACGGTCTCGAAGATAGTAGAGCTTCGCACGCTGGACCTTTCCCTTTCGTACCACCTCGATCTTGTCGATCCTCGGCGAATTCAAAGGGAACACCCGCTCTACGCCGATTCCGTAGGATTCGCGTCTGACCCTGAAGGTCTTTCCGGACCCGCTGTTTTTAACGGCGATCACATATCCCTCGAAGACCTGAATCCGCTCTCGCTTTGCTTCGACGATCTTCACATGAACCTTTACCCTATCGCCGGGTGTAAAAGGCACCTCATCGTATTTTTTATAATCCTTCTCTATCTCCTGTATCTCCTTCATCGCCCTTCTCCTTCTCAATCTCTGCTAATAATGCCATATACTCGTCGGAGAGCGCTGCACGATTCATCGCATCGGCCAGCAGATCCGACCGCCGCTCCATCGTGTTCAAGAGCCGCCGCTTCATCCTCCACTTCCTGATTGCCTCGTGGTTTCCCGAGATGAGGATGTCGGGCACCTCCATACCCCTGTACGACGCCGGCCTGGTATACTGCTCGTACTCCAGAAGACCGGTCGCGTCGAAGCTCTCCTCCGCTTTTGATTCGCCGGCGCCGAGAGTGCCTTCGAGCTCGCGCGCCACGCAATCCACGAGAACACATGCCGCCGTCTCTCCGCCTGTCAGCACGTAGTCTCCTATCGAGATCTCTTCGTCGACCCACGCTTCCACGACCCTCTGGTCTATCCCTTCATACCTGCCGCATATCAGGGTGACCGTTTCGATCAGGGAAAGCTCCCTCACCCTTCGCTGGTCGAGCCTCGATCCCATGGGGCTCATATGCACGACCCATCCAGTATCCCCTATGTCTTCGAGTGCCCTGAAGATCGGGTCGGGCTGAAGCAGCATCCCCCTGCCGCCGCCGAAGGGACTGTCGTCCACTTTACCGTGCCTGTCGGTGGAGTAATCCCTGATATTGACGATGTTGACACTCAGTATTTCGTTCTCTACCGCCCTCCCGATTATACTCTCTTTGAAAAAGCAGCCCACCGTACCGGGAAATAGCGTGAGTATGTTGAATTTCATCTCTCACTGCGTGCGATGTGCACGTTCCTCGCTCCTGACCCCGAACAGAGCGGTACCGGGACCGTAGCTGTATAACGCCTTCAGAACAGCCCCTCTAACGGCTCTATTACGATCCTCTTTTCCGATATATCTATCGTTTTTACGACGTCGTGGATCGCAGGAACGAGATATTCCTTCCCGTCGGCTTCAGCCCGGATGAAGTACACGTCGCAGCTTCCCATGTTCTGGATATCGAACACCGTTCCGACTGTTTTTCCCTCCGACGTCACCACGGTACAGCCGTTCAAGTCGTAGTGGTAGTAGCTCCCCTCGTCGAGCGTCACCGCTTCGTCCCGGGCAACATAGAGGAGCTCGTCTTTGAGGCGGTCCGCATCTTCGACGGTATCGTATCCCTCGAGCTTGACGATGACGTATCGGGGGCAGACTTTTGCGTACTCCAGGCCGATTCTTCTTTTTTTCCCCTCTTCCCCGATAAACACCGAATCCATACCGATATAGCGCGTGGGGTCATCCGTTATCGGGAGAACCCTCACCTCCCCCTTAATACCGAACGGTCTCGTCACCCTCCCAACGATGAGATACTCTTCCTTCGTTTTACCGACTCCTCCGTATGAGGATCTTGACCACTCTTTTTTCCGCCCCAAAACCCGCCCTGATCAACGGGTCGCACTCTTACGCCCGTCGAAATCCACAAAACGATGATGAAAGGGGACTGTTCGGAGCCTTTGCCTTCGCTTCAGGCGGTGATGTGCTTTATTCCGGTATCTATCCTTCGGAAGCGGAAACCCGTATATACGGCATCCGCGATCAACCGAGAATATCCAGACTGATCCTCTTGCCGGACCGTGCAATCGCTGCGTTCAGTATCGTTCGTATCGCTTTCGCTATCCTCCCGCTCTTTCCGATCACCTTTCCTATATCAGCCTGCGCGACTTTCAGCTCGAAGATCGTCGATTTCTCACCTTCGACTACGTTAATCTCTACCTCATCAGGTTCATCAACGAGTGCCTTGATGATATACAAGAGGAACTCTTTCTCCTTCATCCGTTCTCTCCTTTTGCCGTGAATGATGGATGTGTGTGGAAAGCGCCTACTTGATCTGTATCCCCTGTTTATTTAAAAGAACTTTCACCGTATGGCTCGGTCTCGCGCCCTTGCTCAGCCATTCCCGAATTCTGTCCTCTTTCACCTCCACCTGCCGATCGTCGCTATTGAGTGGATGATATACTCCCAGATTTTCGAGATACGCACCGTCTCTCTGCCTTCTCGAATCCATTACAACGATTCTATAATAGGGTTTTTTCCTTGTACCTACTCGCGTTAGCCGTATTTTGACGCTCACAAAAAGCTCCTCAAAAATTTTGCCCTTAATATACTGTCAATCGCTTTTTTTGTAAAGCGATATATTGTACCGCCTTACGGCCGATTCATGAAGGAGGTGGGCATAAAGCCCCTTTGCCCGCCGCCCCTACCGCCCTTTCCCATCTTCTTCATCATCTTCTTCATCTGGGAAAAACTGTTCAGAAGACGGTTCACGTCATATACGTTCGTCCCGCTGCCGAGAGCGATCCTCTTTCTCCTGCTGCCGTTGATGATCTTGTAGTGCTCCCGCTCTTTCGGTGTCATCGAATTTATTATCGCCTCCGTCTTTACGAGCTGGGTTTCGTCGAATTGTATATTCGCCTTTTTCGGCACGCCCGGGATGAGCTCCAGTATGTTTTCAAGAGGCCCCATCTTCTTCAGCTGCTTCAGCTGGTCTAAGAAATCATTGAGATCGAATGTCGCCTTCTTGATCTTCTTCTCGAGTTTTTTCGCCTTCTCGACATCGATCTCCTGCTTAACCTTCTCGACGAGCGTCACCACGTCGCCCATCTCGAGTATCCTCGAGGCGATCCGATCGGGGTAAAATCGTTCGAAATCCTCGACTTTCTCGCCCGTCCCGATGAAGCTTACCGTCCTGCCGGTTACATAGGACATGGAAAGAGCTGCGCCGCCTCTTGCATCCGAATCCATACGTGAAAGTATGATGCCGGTGATACCGATTCTCTCATGAAATCCCTGTGCAACCGTGACGGCGACCTGCCCGGTGGCGGCGTCGGCTACGAGGAGTATCTCATGAGGATCTATCCGTTTCTTGATCTCGACGAGCTCTTCCATCATCGTTTCGTCGATCTCGAGCCTCCCCGCCGTATCGATGATTACTGCACCGAAAGAATTTTCTTTTGCATGTCGCAGCGCCTCCGCGCAGATCTCGGGAGGACGAGCATTCTCCCTGTTGAAGACCGCTATCTGCGATTTTCTGCAAAGAAGCACGAGCTGCTCGACAGCGGCCGGCCTGTAGGGGTCCGCCGCGACGACGAGCGGTTTCTTGCCGAAGTTTTGTTCCACCCACTGTGCCAGTTTCGTGCACGTGGTGGTCTTTCCCGACCCCTGCAGACCTACCACCATGATCACGGATATCCCGCCCGATTTGATCCCGAGGTCTGCCGGCGCGCCCCCGAGCAGCTCTACGAGATTGTCATGGACGATCTTGGTAAACTGCTGAGAAGGGGTAAGGCTTTTCAACACCTTCTCCCCCTTCGCCTCCTCGGTAACCTTGTCGATAAACGACTTTACGACTTTGTAGCTCACGTCGGCCTCGAGCAGTGCGAGCCGAATCTCCCGAATACCCTCCTTGATGTTGCCTTCCGTGAGGCTCCCCCATCCCCTGACCTTCTTGAATACCCCTGCCAGCTTTTGTGTCAATGTCGTCAGCACAGCGTTTTACCGTCCCTATTCCGGTCTGATGGATCGGCGCGGCTTCTATTTGCGCCTTCACCTGTAGTTGAAAAAGTTCTTTTCGAGAAACTCCATTCTTTTAGCCGCGAACAGACGATACTCGGACTTTCTGTATCCGTCAACAAGCAGCTTATAGTACCCGTATGCCTTCTCGATATCCCTCGGCTCTCCCGGACTGTCGTAAATCGTCGCAACCCGGAAGAAAAGCACATCGTCGACCGCACCGAGCTTTATCAGCCGTTCGTACGCTTCGAGCGCCGGGCCGTACTCATTCAGCTCGTAGTGCAGGTCGCCGACCCTTCGTAAGACTTCCACGCTCGCGGCGCCGGCATCCAAAGCACCGCGGTAGGATCGAAGCGCCTTTTTTAGGAGCCCCTCGTCGTAGTATATGTTCCCCCTCATTATATACGCTTTCTCACGATAGCTGTCTTGTGAGGAATCGATCACCGTATCGAGATGGGGTATCGCTTCCTTCTCCCTCCCGACCGCGACAAGGCTCTCTGCAAGCTTCATCGACGCATCGATCTTCTTTTCACACTCCTCGCACCGGTCCAGATACCGTACGAACCTTTCCGCCGCCTCCGAGAACCGTTTCCCTTTATAGAGGGCCGTTCCCCTTCTGTACTCGTACCCCTCGTCCCTCCCTGCGTCCGCCGGGACCGGAACGACTCGGCCCTCCTCGTCAGTATAGTAGATCCTTTCGGTATCTTTCGGCTTTCTTACGCCTACCTGCCCGCGTCCGCTCTCGTCCTTTTCGCGTACCGATGGGTCTTTGGATTCCCGCAAGGGCGCCTCTTCACCACCGTCATCGTGAGATACCGCCGGTCCTACCCCTTCCCGCGTCGCAGCCCGGGCCGCCTCCGGCTCTGCCGTACCTCCTTCGGGTATCGATAGCGCCTGTTCCCCCGTATCCCCGCCGGTGCCGCTATCGGTCACCGCGGGCGCCTGTCCGTCCGTACCCCCGGGCTCCCCCTTCCGGTCGATCACGACCCTGACGTAGAGGTCCTCGTTTCGGTAACTGAAGAGGAGATACCCCTCCCCCGTCTGCAAGGGCATGATGACGAAACTCGTCACAGCCGGGTCGACGATCCTGTACCGGAACTTCAATCGCTGCCTGTCGTACCGGTTGAGGTACCATCCCGCGCCGTCGATACCGATACGGAACTCTTCGCCGGAACGGACTTCGATCTCCTCTTGCCCGCTGCCGCCTCGCAATATGAACTCATCGGCGCACACCACGGTGTACAAGGCGGCGCAGCTTATTGGCACCAGCGCCGAAAGAACACCGATTGCGCGCACGGTCCGCTCCTTTCATTCTTCCTGCGATACCTATAGTATAGTAACAATCATGCGGTGAAACGAATTTTTTACGGGGCATGACGAGCGGGGAAGACCCTCATACACCGAAAACGGCGGACATTTCACCTCTCCGACGCAAAGGTGTTCGCGACCGTGATAAAAGAAAACCGCCCCCTACGGTTCCGCGAGCTCGTCGGAGAGGGTCAGCACCTCAAACTCCATGCCGCGGACGGAAAGCGGTTTGATTCCCTCGGTTTCGTATCCCGGAAGATGCGCAAGAAGCCCGGATGCGGTCAGAGGGATAAACGTCTGGCGCTCGATGTCGTAGTAACGGTCGTAGTAATAGGAGTATCCGTTATCTTCATAAAGCGACGGTACGACCGGCGCAGGAAGCAAAAGCTCGGGACTCGCAATGCGATCGAGATCCTGATCGGACATATCAGTCTCCCGGGGACCGACTGCACCCGTTTTTCTCCTTTCAGCGGTTCCGACCAGAACACCGGTAACGACTGCCACCGTCATGAGAGCCACCGCGGCGGCGATGAAGACGGCCCGGTTTTTTCCGATCCACTCTAAGAAATCATTCAACCGCATGCTCCACGAGATCCAGAGATACGACCTTCGATACCCCCACCTGCTCGGCGGTGATACCGTATATCACGTCGGCAAACTCTATCGTCCGGCGGTTATGGGTAATAATGATAAACTGCGTCGTGTCGGTGAACTCCTTTAGCAGCTTGATGAACCGCATGATGTTCTCCTCGTCGAGATCGTGATCAACCTCATCGAGGATGCAGAAGGGGCTCGGCCGGACCATGAAAATCGCAAAAAGCAGCGATACCGCGGTAAGTCCCTTCTCTCCTCCCGAGAGGAGGGACCGCCGACGCAGAGTCTTTCCCGGAGGGCACGCCATGATCTCCACACCCGTGTTGAAAATATCGGCGTCGTTGGTGAGGTAAAGCTGCGTCTTCCCACCGTTGAACAGTCTCTTGAAGATACTCTGGAAATTATGCTCGATCTTGTCGAAACTTTCCCTGAACTTGTCGTTCGAATACTGAACCGTATCGGCGATGAGATCGTTTACGTCCTTCTTCGCCGATAGGAGATCTTCTCTCTGCGAGACGAGATACTCGTAGCGCTTCTTCACGTCCTCGAACTCCTGGATCGCGATGAGGTTCACCTGTCCCAGCTCCCGTATCCGCTCCTTGACGGCGGCCCTGTTCTCACCAACCGTCTTGATTTCGACCGGTTTTTCCGGTTCGAAGAGTTCGAGCGCCACCCCGTAGCTCTCGTTGAATGTCTCGATGATCGTGTCGATCCTCGAACGAAGCTCCGCATTGTTGAGCTCTATTTTTTCGATCTGCCCCGAAACCTTTTTTTGCTCCTCCCTATACCGGGACTCTTTTACCTCCATCTCCCGGATCTTTGCGACCATTCGTTCTATCATTACGTTGTTGCTCTTCGTCTCCTCGTTGAGCTCCCGTTTGGCGCGTTCGACTTCAGACCGTTTCTCCTCGAGCGCCCCGATATCCTTTTCAAAGGCCGTTTTCCTCTCTTCAAGTTTTTTATGATCGAAACGAAGGTCCTCGAGCGACTCCTCGCTTCTTTGCAGCTGGGTCTTCAGCATTCCCAGACTATCATGAAGCGACCGCTTTTTTTCCATGTTCCTCGCGACGTCGGTGGCAAGCCCGTGAACGAGAGTCACGAACTCGTTTCTCCTTTTTTCCTCCTCCTTGAGCTCCTCGTTGATCCGTACGGTCTCCCTCTTGAGCTCTTCCTCTTCGGCGAGCATCAGCTCGATATTCCGCTCCACTTTCTCCTTCTGCGAGTGATAGCTCTTCTCGCCGAATATGGCCCTGGACAGCTCCTCCTGCATCGCGATGACCGTCGATATATCGGACTTCAAACCGCTCAGCTTACTCCGCAATCCTTCCGCTTCACCGGTAAGCATATCGACGAGATCGTCCACATGTGACTTCTCCGTCGTAAAACGGAGGTCTTTGAGCTTCTTATTGTGCTGCAGGAGGGCGCTGTCGAGCGCAGCCGCGGCCTCGTCTATCTTCCCGATGAGCTCTTTCTTTTTTCTCTCATCGGCTCTTCCCCTCGCCTTTATTCCGTCTATCTCTTTCAAGAGCCTGTCCACGACCCCCTTTAGTTCCTCCCGAAGACCGAGCAGTGTCTGACCGGTCTTTTCGATACGCATCGTCGTGGTAACGAGCTTCTTTTTATTCTCCTCGATGCGGCAGTTAATTCGGTCGGTCTCCTCCCCGTACTGCCGCTGCTTCTCCGTTTGCGACTGGAGGAGCGAAAGAAGCGACTCCATCTCCGTTTCGTTCGAGGTGATACGGTTAGCGAGCGCCTTTTTACCCTCTTCCGCCCTCTTCAGAAGCTTCCTCCTCTTCTCTATCTCGCTCTCGATCTCGGATACTCTGTCTTTGACGTGCGAGGACTTCGAGTCCAGCGCCTCGATCTCCGCGTCCCGCCTGAATATACCGCTTCGTATTTCGACGATCTCGTTCTCTATTCGCTTGACGCTGCCGACATGATCCCTCATGGCGGCCTCCAGCTTTTCGATCGCCCCGGCGAGGGATTTTTTTCTTTCCTCAAGCTTTTTGAAGGCGGTGTTGTTCTTTTGAACCCTTTCCTTGAGCTCCTTCACGCGATGGTAGTGGTAGAGCGTCTCGTACTCGATCTCTTTCTGCTTGAGCGCCTTGTACTCTTCGGCCTTCTTGGCCTGCCGCTCGAGATTTTTGTACTCTTTCTCGACCTCGCTTATCACGAACCCCAGACGGTTAATGTTTTCCTCCGTGGCGGTGAGCTTACGGTAGGATTCCCGGATCCTCATCTTGTACCGAGTGATCCCTGAGGCCTCCTCGAATATATACATCCGCTCTTCGGGCCTGTTGCTCAAAAGGGAGTCGATGTTTCCCTGCTCCATCACGGAATAGGATGCCTTTCCGATACCGGTATCCGCGAACAGGTCCTGTATATCCTTGAGACGAACCGAATTATTATTGATCAGGAATTCGCTCTCGCCCGACCTGTATAATCTCCGTTTGACGTTCACTTCGGAAAAGTCGATGGGTAAAAGCCCATCGTCGTTCACGATGGTCATGCCTACCTCGGCCATTCCAAGCGGTTTCTGCGATTCCGATCCGGCGAAGATTATATCGTCCATGATCTCACCACGAAGAGATCTCGCATTCGCTTCACCGAGAACCCAGCGTATCGCGTCGACGACGTTGCTCTTGCCGCATCCATTCGGACCGACGAGGGCGGTGACGCCTGGTTTGAATGTAAAGCTCGTTTTGGAGGCAAAAGACTTGAAGCCCAGTATGTCCAGACTTTTAAGAAACAAGGACCCCTCCCGAATTCGAGTGTATCAAAAGACCTTTGAATTACGTTCCAGCGAGGTAATCATCGCGGTAGTGCAGCTGCTCTTTAGTGAGGGTGTCTATCGAAAGTCCCATGGTATGCAGCTTCAACATCGCAAGCTCCTGGTCCTGCTGCTCGGGAATATCGTGGACCCGCACCTCGAGGTTTTTACCCTCCTTCGCGCACCGTATAAGCGAGAGGAACTGATTTGCGAAGCTCATGTCCATGACCTCGGAGGGGTGCCCCTCTGCGCCTGCAAGGTTCACCAGTCTCCCTTTTGCGAGGATATAGATTCGTACCCCGTTCTTCAACGTGTATTCCTCGTTCCCCTCCCTGACTTCCCGAACCGATTTCGAGGCTTTGCCGAGGTCTTTCAGGTTCACCTCACAGTCGTAATGTCCCGTATTGCACACTATGGCCCCGTCTCTCATCCGTTTGAAGTGACGCTCCACAATTACGTCCTTCATCCCCGTTGCGGTGATGAAAATATCGCCGGCTGCACAGGCTTCGTCCATCTTCATCACACTGAAACCGTCGAGCACGGCTTTCAGGGCCTGGGTCGGGCTGACTTCCGTGACGATCACGTGCGCTCCCATACCGGAGGCCCGTATGGCGGCCCCTCTCCCGCAGTGACCGTACCCGGCAACGACGAAATTCTTTCCTGCGAGCAGCACGTTGGTCGTTCGCAGAATCCCATCTATCGAGGACTGTCCGGTACCGTAGACGTTGTCGAAGTCCCACTTGGTCTCCGCATCGTTTACCGCGATCACGGGATAGAGAAGCGCGCCGGCCTTGTCCATCGCCCTGAGGCGGTGTACGCCGGTCGTCGTTTCTTCCGTCCCTCCCGTTACCTTTCTCGCAAGGTCGGGATGCTTCTGGTGAAGGGTATTGATGAGATCCGCACCGTCATCCAGCGTAAGTGTCGGCTTCATATCGATCGTCCGTTCTATCGCCCAGTAGAACTCGTCGACGCTCATCCCATGCCACGCATATATCGGTACGTTACTGGCCGCAAGCGCCGCCGCAATATCGTCCTGGGTCGAGAGCGGGTTGCATCCGGACCACGCGACCTCCGCGCCCGCTACGACCAGGGTTTTTACCAGTACCGCCGTCTCTTTCGTCACGTGAAGACAGCCTGAGACCCGCTGCCCTTTCAACGGCTTTTTCGTTTTGTATCTCTCCCTAAGCGTCATCAGTACGGGCATCCGCGACTCCGCCCATTCGATCTTCAGCTTCCCGGAATCGGCGAGCCCGATATCCTTGACCTTATACTCCATATCTCCTCCTACGGGATTCTATCGCTTTTTCTGTTGGGAGCCTTCATCGTCAACCGGTACACGGTGATAATGGAAGCCCCGTTAAAAAAGGTCTAATTCCTTTCATAACAGATAATAATACATACGCCGTCCCTCCTCTTCTCGAAGCGAAAAGGAAGTTGGCGGCGCGCTTTTATGTGAAAACAATTATAATGATATTTCACCACGTTGTCGAGTCTTTTAGCGGGAACCGATATACGAAGACCGATGCGCCGCATTCAGCACCGGGATCGGTGCCGAGATCGAGCGATTGTCGGTTACTGTCCTCGCCGTAGGGCGAGTTATCGAACGAGACCGCGGCCGCTTCGGCCCGCCGGCTTTACAACAGCCTGAAGGTGAAGAAACCGCGCCGGTAGCGTGTACTCTTGGACCGTGACCGCTTACGCGGTCCGGGTTTGTCCGACGATGCGGCCTTCCTGCACCGCCGCCCGGTAGTTAGTAAGAAGCGTACCGAAAAGACGAGGGACGAGCTTCATCCTGTCTGGCGGCTCCACGTATGCAATCCTCATCTGGGTCTTTCCCGGGTTCGTCTCTCCCGGCGCGGGGTTGTAGAACCCCTCCATAGGAGCAACAAGCAGGGTATGCCGGGCACCGTCGAGATCGACAGCTCCCTCCCGCGCGCAGTACATCACGAACTGTTTCGCATCGAACCACTCTCCCGCGATGTTTCTGACATCTATCACGGAGTAGATGGAGGCTTCCGGACTCGAGACGATAATGCCGTCAAGACGCCGTCTCATCTCCTCCGCAAAGGAAGTTATGAGCGGCTTGTAGTATGACCGCTGCGTCTCATACCAACCTTTAAGCGCCTCTTGATCCTCATACGCGAGCGCGCCGAAAATCCATTGCCCCACCGCATTCGGGCAGAGATTGGCCGTAGCCTCGGCGACCGCCCTGCGGTGGAACTCCGGGTTGTCGGTGACGAGCGCTCCGATACGGAGGCCGCACGCGTTCCATACCTTGGAGGCCGTCTCAATCGAAATACGTCTCCCCTCTATCCCCGGAACTTCCGAATCGGTGATACCCCAGACGCTTGATGCGTTTTCACCGGTATAGAAGAGCTCCCGGTATGCCTCGTCGCTCACCATCCACAGGTTGTGCTCGACACAAAGCCGGGCGAGGAGCAAAAGCGTTTTTTGATCGTAGAAGTGACCAGTCGGGTTGTCATACGGAATAACGACCATTGCACCCGGATCATGATCCACGATCGTACGTTCTATCCTCCCGATATCCGGAAGGGTGAACGTTCCGTTATCCATGAGGCGCCTCGTTACGGAGACGGTCGTTCTCCCCACCCTCCCGGCGAACGCCGGGTAGTTCGTATATGCCGCATCGATCAGCAGCAAGGGCCTTCTACCGCTTCCCGCCGGCCCGCAGGTTCCGAGCACGACGTACTCCATAGCCTGCGATCCTCCGTCGGTAACCTGCACGTCGAGCCCATCCGTTGAAAAACCGCTAGACCCGATTATTTTCAGGAATGCGCGCCTCGTCTCATCGAGCCCGACCGTCGGCGTGTACTTCACCACGCCGTCCGTGAACGGGCCTTCCGAACCGAGCGAGCGCATCCGCTTTCTCATCGCAGGATGCATGGGAAGAGAAACGTTACCGATCGCCACGTTGACCGCATCGACCCGGTCCTTTCTTCTGCCGAACTCGATCTGCGCCATCCGTATCACGGAAGGCGTCCTGCCCAGGTAATATTCCGAAATCTCCGCCGCGCGCATTTCGTTACCTCGCGTATTTTGCTCTCCTCTTGTAATAGTACAACCTATTCTTCCGCCGTTCAAACAAAATCCGTCCCCCGGCTTTTTCCTCCGAAGTGCGATACACAGTCTTCCGTTACCCCGTGCGGTGCAGACGAGCCGGAATATGCGCACGAACGCGTACGCTCTCGAGTCGTGCCCGCGGCGTGGGTACGGCCTGTCCGCTTCCTGCCGTCAAACCCCCTTTTATGTAATAATCACAGCGCATGCCGCCCTGAAATCGGTATGACCAGGTGATAGACACGCCGTTTCGAGAGGTACGGCGACGAGGCTCGGCAGACGCGGGCATTGAAAATCGGCGATCTTCGCCGGTTACGAAATCGCTTGAATTTCCGTAACTCTCTGAAAAGTAGTTTCGTTAGGATTTGTAAAAAGGGGGTTTCTCAGATGTATAACCCTCGATTCACAAGTCACCATACCGCGGATTTCGTGACATACGGAAAAGGGTTACCTATGTCGTATCGCCGTTACTCCTCTATGAAGAGAAGTGAAAATCCCGGCAACTTCCGTTCTTACCCTTCGTCTCGAAACCCGGTGATCCTCGGATGTTCTCCGCATACCGGGCACTGTCGGTTGCGCGACACCTCCACTTCGTTGAAGGTCAAAGAAAGCCCGTCGCATAAAAGAAGCCTGTTTGTGAGCAGGCCCCCTGTTTGGAGGAGGAACTTCACCGCTTCAGTCGCCTGTATCGCACCCAGGATCCCCGCAATACTGCCGAGGATCCCCGCTTCTTGCCTGCCGCCGCCTATTTCTTGCGGAGGAGGCGATTCGAAAAGGCAGCGATAGCACGCGTGCCCCGGAACATAGGTCAGCGCTTGACCGCCGAAACCGGCTACCCCGGCGTGCGAAAACGGAATTTTCTCGATCACGCACGCGTCGTTTATGAGAAACTTCGTCTCGAAGTTGTCCGCGGCGTCGATCACGAAATCGCTTCCGGTTACAAGATCCCGGATATTAGAGATATCCGCCCGGACCTCCCGCGTGATAAGCTCTACGTCGGGATTGAGCGCCTCTATCTCGCGCCGCGCTGATTCGACCTTCGTCCTTCCGATGTCACCCGTTCTGTGCAGTATCTGCCGCTGGAGATTGGAGCGCTCGACACAATCTTTGTCGACGATTAAAAGCCGGCCGACACCGGCGGCGGCCAGGTAGAGCGCACACGAGGAGCCCAGACCGCCGGCACCGATGATACAGACTTTCGAGGAGAGAAGCTTCTTCTGGCCCCGTACGCCTACCTCTCCCAAGGCGATATTTCTTTTATAACGATCGTACTGTTCCTCCCGCAGGCTCATCCGTTCCCCGTCAATAACGTTCGTTGATATCTCCGCCGTACATGGGGCGGTCTTCACCGCATCTCTTCGGATTTACGAGAACTCGGAAATCCGTACCGGTTTTCCCGTTTCCGCGGACCTGTCCGCGGCGAATATCACCCTATGCGTCTCATAGGCGGCTTCGAGGCTGTTTATCGCCTCCTTTCCGGTATCGAGGCATTCCGCGAAATGAAGGAACTGCTCGTTGTATGAGTGGCGGGCAACGTCTCCGGAATCGACCCGCATCACGTCGAGAGTGCTCCAATCGAGCAATCCGTCGATCTTCTTGCTGTAGAATCGCTCGTTGTCGATCGAGCCGTCGGATCCGATGACGTTCATGTTGAAGACATACGGCTGCATGCAGTCCGTCACCGACGCGACCTTGCCGAGCAGCCCCTTTTTCACGAACTTGAGCAGCGTAATCGAGGTCGTATCGTATTCGTAGGGGGCGTACACCGGGTTCGGGTTCTTCGTGGAATAGGAGAACACCTCCTCCACCGGCTCCGATAGCAGATAAAGCATAATATCGAGCGAATGACAGCCTGCGGTGAGAAGCGAGCTGCCGCCCATATCCTTCTTGATGTTCCACTCGAACTGGCCATACCAGGGGCCGATACCATGGAAGTAATCGCACTCCGCGTAGTAGATATCGCCGATGAGGCCCTTGTCTATTATCGATTTCATAGCTTTCGTGACTGACATAAGCCTGATCCAGAATCCGACCGATGTTTTGACTTTGTTTTTCTTCACCGCCTCCAGCATACGCTTGCTGTCCTCGAAGGTAAGGGAGAGCGGCTTCTCGACGATGAGATGCTTTCCGGCGTTCGCCGCCTTCACCGTCGCATCGGGATGAAACGGGTGAGGGGTACAGATATCGACTATCTCCAAACCCTTGTGCGCGAGGAACCGGTCGTAGTCGTTATATACCGTCACGTTCACCCCGTACTCCCGGCGTATCTCCTCGGGATCGAGCTTCCTCCTCGACATGACTGCCACCGGTTCGTAGTACGGCAGCGCGGCGAACGTACGCAGGTGTGCGCCTGCCACCCAGCCGAGCCCTACTATCCCGACTTTATAGCTCTTCATCATTACCCTCCTCTCTTATTTCTTTTCCTTCACACGTGCACCCAGTATCTGCGCCAGCATATTGTCGCGCGGATAGGCGTTACCGAGATGCTGGCGGAATCCCTCGGCAAACTCCACTCCGCACTCCTTTCCGTAGCGTCTGCCTGTCTGTTTCATGAGCTCGGTGTACCGGTCAATGCCGTGCTGCTCCAAGAGCCAGTCCCTCTGGCTCTTGTGGCAGGTCAGAAGATCCGTTTTGAAGGTAACGACCGGCGTGATGTCGACAAGCACCGATTGGGGAACGAACCCGCCGTATATGTCGAGACCTTCGAAGGGGGACCAGTAGTAGAGATACGGAATACCGTACGTCCTCGGCGCGGGTATCGGCGCACGCGTGGTATAGTTCGGTATCGGGGCGCAAAAGCAGGCGAGCCTGACGAGCCTCGAGCACACCTCGTGATCCGCCATGTAGTCCTCGTGGGGATGGGTAAATACCAAAAGCGGGTCCACCGACCTGACGAGCTCCGTTGTGGCCTCCTTTGTCCGGTCGTCGGGGGTAATCCGGAGATCGAGCTCCCCGAGGGGGTACAGCTCCGCGCCGAGAAGCTTGGCCGCGTCGAGGGCTTCATGCCGCCTGATCCTCGTGATACTCTCCGGGGGTTCCACCATCGATCCGCAGTCCCCGTTTGCCATGATACCGATGAATATCTCGTATCCCTCCTCGGCAAGCAGCTTGAGCGTGCCGCCGCACATGAACTCGACATCGTCCGGGTGGGCCCCCACCGCCAGTATCCGCCTGTTTTCGACCTTCATGGGTTCCTCCACACTCCATGTTGGATTAGTCTTAATTATATCAGCCGATCGAAATAATACAATGAAATATAAAACGGTACAATCAATAAACGGAGTACGGCTGCGGCCTACGCGACGTCAACCCGTGCGACGGCAAACGGTGGTGCCGATGAAACCCGTCCTGTTTTTACGTTACTTGTTGCAGGTACGTATACGGTATGCGGCCGACGCTCGTCGGCCGGCAGGCAGTAGTATATTCTACTCTCTTTAAACCGGTCTGTACGGATAAACGTATACACAAAAAAGAACTCCGTAACACTGTCTTTACCGTTTCACGGCGGCAACGCATGAAAATCATCGTTTTGAATCTCATACGGGCCCGGAAACTATGTACACGGAAAAAGCCTTTACAGGGCATCCTCCTTGATTGTTACCAATCGGTATGTGCGCATTCCCAAATAGCGGCACCTGCACTGTATAAGATCATATTCATTCTTCTGCGATAATTTATATGGCCCGACCCCACGAATCTGTTATAATCGATGTGGGGAGCTTCGAATGGCAGAAAGAATCGCGCTCGAAGGATACCTAAACCTCATGCAGGAATGGGGAAGCCGTATTTACCTCGTCGGCCGTGACGGGTACCGCTCTAATCCGTGGCGCTTCGACGAAGTTCAACGCGCCTCGCTCGGGTTCAGCGGCGCGCTGAAAAAAGCCGGCCTGAAAAAAGGAGAGCGGGTCATTCTCGGGCTGCGGCCGGGACCGTCATGGGTCATCGCCTTCTTTTCGGTGCTTCACCGGGGAGGAGTGGTGGTACCGATCGAACCCGACTCCCCACAGTCGCTGCTTCGCGAAATCGTGAAACAGACGGAACCGTCGTTCGTTATCTCAGGCTCGAAAACCGACCCCGCGGCCCTGTCAAGCCGACACGCCGTCTGTGTAACCGAGGAAGATATCGCTGCGTGCCGTGAAGGCCCCCCCGGGATACCGGAGCCCGTCGCGCTTTCCGATCAAGCCGAAATCGTGTATACGTCCGGTACCACGGCGAACCCGAAGGGCGTGGTGCTCACCCACGGCAACATTCTCGCGGACCTGAAACCTCTCGAGGAGGGAATCGAGCGCAGAAAGCGTCTAATACGGCTTTGCACCCCTCTCAGGATCCTCTGCTGCGTACCGTACAGCCACATGTTCGGCCAGATAGCGGGGATCTTCCTTCCAGTGCTCATCGGCAGCACCGTCTATGAGGCGGCCGACAACGACCCCGCTTCCCTCATCCGCCAGATAAAGCGAAACAGGATCATCAGCCTGATTACCGTGCCGCGCGTGATGAGACTGATGAAGGATCACTTTTATTCTTTTCTCCGTGCAAACGGCAGGATGGAAGGCTTCGAGAGACGGTACGACCGACTTGTCTCGCTTCCCTATCCGCTGCGATGGCCGTTCTTTTTAGACGTCCGCCGCTTCTTCGGCCTCTCATTCTGGTCCTTTATCGTCGGCGGCGCGCCGCTCGACCCTGATACGCACGAGTTCTGGCGCCGGCTCGTCTATGCGGTGTTTCAGGGGTACGGGCTCACCGAGACCGCGCCGATCGTTTCGATGTTCAGCCCGTTCGGTCACGATAGGGCGTCAGTCGGCAGGGTGTTCCCGGGTCAATCGGTACGTATCTCCAAAGAGGGAGAGATCCAGGTTAGAGGCAAGAACGTGATGGAGGGGTACTACAAGGATCCGGAAAAAACCGCGCAGGTTCTCCGCGACGGTTGGCTTTCGACCGGAGACATGGGAACCGTGGGCGAAGACGGCCTCCTGTACATACGTGGCCGTAAAAAGGAGATGATCGTCACTCCCGACGGGAGAAACGTCTTCGCGAGCGACGTCGAGGAGGCGTTGGGCCGTGTCGACGGGGTGCGGGACAGCCTCGTATTCGGCATGCCACATAAAAGCGGCGAAACCGTTCATGCCGTTCTGCTCCTCGATGAATCGATCGAACCGGTGGAAGCCGTCCGTACGGCGAACAACTCCCTTCTCCCCTTCCAGAAGATAAAAGGGTACACCGTGTGGGACGCGCCCGATTTTCCCAGAACCCCGACGCTCAAGATCAGGCGGGAGGAGGTGCTGTCCCGCGTTCAAAGCGCGCATGCCGTGATACAAAGCGATAATCCGCTCGAAAAACTGATCCCCCCGGACGCGGCACCGGAATCGAGACTCGCCGACGACCTCGGCCTCGATTCTCTCGACCGCATCGAGCTGGTGCTGCGTCTCGAACAGGAATACGGAACGAGCCTCGACGAGTCCGATATAAGTCCGCACACCACGCTGGGCGATCTCGAAAAGCTGGCTCAGCACCCCAGGCCGCACACCGCGCTGAAAATGCCACGCTGGAACAGGTCGCTTCCCGTGAGGGTTGTACGGAGGCTTTTGCTGGACGGTGCGCTGCTTCCTGTAATGCGGCTGTTCTGCAGGCTCGAGACCGAGGGGCTCGAATGGATCGAAAAAGGCGAAAGAGAGAGAATACTGGTGAGCAACCACACGTCGCACCTCGACCCGGTTGCGATACTTCTCGCGCTGCCTGTACGATACAGGAAACTGCTGTGCCCTGCGATGGGTCTCAACCGTTTCGGCGCCCGTTTCGCAGGGTATACGACCGGGCCTCGGGGGGAAGATACCGGAAATCGGATCAAACGGTTTTTTGCCGGTCTTGCGTACCGTACCGTTACATTGCTCTTTCAGACATATCCGTTTCCGCAGGGTGCGGCATACCGGCCGAGCCTCGAGTATACGGGAGAGCTGCTGGACGCGGGCCGATGGGTGCTCGTTTTCCCGGAAGGAGAGGTTTCTTCCGACGGCCGAGTACACGAGTTCAAGAAAGGAATCGGCATGATCGCGGCGCAGACGAGGTCGCCGGTATACACGGTCTGCATCGACGGCATGGAAAAGGTGCTGCCGCCGGGTGCGCGGTTTCTACGGCGCGGCCGGGTCGTGGTACGGTTCGGCGCACCGGTCGAGTACGCGGAAGAGGGGTACGACGTATTCGCAGGAAGGCTCGAGAATGCGGTACGGGAATTAAAAATCGAACGTTCTGTGAGTATACGTCCCTGATGACACGGTTCGCAGCATCAATCGTTGACAGATAGTTGCTTGGGAACTTACCGCAATTCTTAGAGTAACAACACCCCAGCATTTCTAAAAGTAGTAATGATCGGATGTCTCTTGCTGCTCTTTTACGTGCCGGCGGTTGGTGAACATTGAAAACCGCAGATCTGATGACACCAAACGTACGACAGTCGTTACAGAAAATATTCTGCATTCTACATATACATATCCCGCAGAACCGGATGTCGCCCCCCGTATCGCCGACTTCACCATATGGGGGTTACATTAAGAAATATCCGGAATGTCATACTCACCGAGATCGAGGGGATAGGTGCCGTAACGCCGCAGCAGATTCACCACGTAGTCGTAGCTCTTTCCGGAGACGTTACCCGGAACGGAATGGTCCGACTGAAAGATGAAGCCGCCGCCTTTTGCCGCGTTGAGCTTCGTCAGCACGATCTTCCGAAGCTCATCCGGCGAAGAGTCCGCCCAGGCCTTTACATCCATGTTTCCGCAGAACCCGATTCGATGGCCGTATTTCCTGCGAAGTTCCACGACATCGAGTCCCGCCTTCGCCTCGAGCGGGTTGTACGAATCGACCCCCATCTCGATAAAATCCTCGAATATCCTCTTCACGTTTCCACAGCCGTGGTAGATGACCGGCAGTCCGTAGCCGTGGCAGAGGTCGACGATCGCCTTGACCCCGGGCTTGAAATGCTTCCGCCAGTAGTCGGGAGAGAAGAGCATGTCCCTTGTATACGCAACATCGCCCCATATGACCATTCCGTCGAGCATTCCGTCCGCCGCCTTTATCTGTGCTTCCGCAATCCCGAGGTCGAACTCCACTATCCTGTCCACGAACTTCCCGACCTCGTCCGGATACAGCCCTATCCAGAGCAGGACGTTCTCCATACCGATGATCCGCCACAGCGCTTCATGACCCTCGCACACGCTTCCGTATACGGGGAAGTCGGGATACAGCGATTTCACGGTGTCCGTCCATGGAGGAAGGTCCCGGACGAAGCTGTCCCCCACACCGGCCACCTGGTTGTCGCCGCCTGAGAAATAACGACGATCATCCCACGGGTCGTCGAACCGGAAGGCTTTCATCCTGTCTATCGTATCCGTGTCAAACTGCACATATTCCGGCATGGGATCGCAAAATTTCTTTCGTATGATCGCCTCGAATCCAGTTTTTACGAGGACCTCCTCGTCGTTCTGCGTTAGCACCTCGAAACGCTTGATATGCGGGTCCATGTTCGGTATCGTCGCGATCCAGTCGAGGTCGTAGTACCTGTAGATATCCGTGTCGGCCGAAAGGCCGAGCTCTTCTTTCCATCGTTTCAAAAAGCTCCCCCAGAAGAAGTCGGATACCGGCACCCTGTCCGCCTCCCTGTGTTCCAGCGTGCTCTTCATCCTTTTCAGCTTGCCGAAGCAGTTTTCACTTCTTCCCATAAAAACCTCTTTTCCCGGTCAATATCCGTCCTAAAACCATTCCCGGCGCATTACCTACCGCCTGCGCTCACTCCATATGAAACACCTCTTCCATTTCGGCCCACCACTCGTTTTGTGCCCTTGTTTCGAGCGGCTGCTGCATCGGCTTCATGATCGCCCACCATTCCAGGGTCTTCGGGTCGGCCGCCATCCTCTCCATATCGGAAGCGAAATCGTTCCCGTGGTACTCGAAATAGCTGAACAGGTAGCCGTCCTTGTGATATATGGAGTAGTTTCGTATATTGCACCTTTTTATCATGTCGAGTACCTCCGGCCATACGTTCTTATGGTGCCGTCTGTATTCCTCGAGCATTTCCGGCTTAACCTTTATTACCGAGCCGTGTCTTTCCATATCGTCCTCCCTATCCACCTTCGAAGTAGCAGGAACCATCCCGCCCGCCGTCTCGGTATCGGGATCTCCCGCCTCCTTTTTGCCCGGCCTTTTATTTTCGCAACGGTTGGCGATTCCGGTTCGAGGCGGCGCCTTCCCTCATCCCGGAGCAGTCCGTTTTACCGGGATTCATAGGACGGCGTCATGCTCACCGCAAAACGCTGTATGTGTACTCCGGCGACTTGCGTGAATGTCTCCGATTGAGCCTCCCTGTACAAGAAACACGTCACACACGCCCGTACAGCGGGCCGAAGTTTTGGCACGCCCTGAAATCCGCGCCGATGGACTCCATATCCCCGAAGCTCGCCCATACCCTCGGCCGAAATACTCTCTCGGGCGGCACGTTGTGCATGTGCACCGGTATGCGGAGTATCGATGATAGAGTGATGAGGTCACCTCCCACATGCCCGTAACAGATGGCGCCGTGGTTAGCCCCCCAATTGTCCATCACGGTATAGACGTCCTTAAACGGTCCCATGCCGGTAAGTATCGGCGCGAACCATGTGGTCGGCCAGGCAGGGTCCGTCCGGTCCATCAAAACCCGCCCGACCTCCCGGGGAAGGTCGACGGTGTATCCTTCGGCGATCTGGAGAACCGGCCCGAGCCCGTCGACTATATTCAACCGCGACATCGTGGCCGGCATGCCGCCGCGCGTGAGGAATGTGACCGAAAAACCGCCGCCCCGGAAATATTCGATGTTCGCCGGGCAGAACCTCGCGGCCTGCAGGCACCGGTCGGCCTCTTCTTGATCGATCTCCCAGAACGGCTTCATGGCCGGCTTGCCGTTTAGAGACTGCTCCCCCGTCCCGTCCAGGCAGGTCGAACCGGAGTTTATGAGATGTATGATGCCGTTTTGCGCGGCACCTTCCGGCGTATACCCGGTCACCCTCGCTATCGCCTCCGGGCTCCAGAACGTCCGTATGTCGCTGAAGATCTGGGCTGTGCCGGTGAGCATGTTCCCGAGCAGCATCGCGAGACCGTTGAGGTGATCGTTCTCCGTTGCAACGATAAAAGGCTGCCGGATTCCGTTCCAGTCGAACGAGGAGTTCAGTATCGTCTCTAAGAAATCCCCGTTGGGAAAATGGTCGGTCCACTGCCGCTGCCCTTGGAACCCGCCCGCGATTGCGTTGTGCCCGAGCGCCTCCTCTTCGAATCCGATCTCCGCAAGTGCATCGTTGCCCGCCATGAGATCGCGCGCGATGAGCGTCATCTTGACAACTGTCTCCCAATCGCGCCGGCGCTTCTCGTCTGAGAACCTGTTCTGCGGCTTGTTGTAGTCTTTCCCCTCCTTGCAGTGCGCCTTCACCCACTGCAGCGCACGGCCGTACTCCTTCTCGTCGTATATTTTTTTTTCGATCCTCCGGATGAACTCCGACATATCGACGGACTCGTACCGCATTCCGAGATACTTCTCCAAGAATTCCGCCGACACGAGCGATCCGGCGATCCCCATGGACACGCCGCCCATCGCGAGATACGACTTTCCCCTCATCACGGCTGCCGCGATCCCCGCACGAACGAACTGTACGATCTTGTCCTTCACTTCCTGCGGGATCGTTCGATCGTCCGCGTCCTGAACGTCCTTTCCGTATATTCCGAACGCCGGGAGACCCTTCTGGGCGTACGAGGCGAGTACGGCTGCTAGATAGACTGCACCAGGCCGCTCGGTGGCGTTCAGCCCCCATACCGCTTTCGGTATGTACGGATCCATATCCATGGTCTCGCTCCCGTAGCACCAGCTCGGGGTCACCGTTATCAACACGCCTACCCCCTCCCGTTCGAACTTCCTCGCGGTCTGCGCGGATTCCGCGACCCCGCCGATGCATGTATCTGCGATCACGCACTGTACCGGCGATCCGTCCGGATACCGCATGTTGCCTGTGATAAACTCCTCCACCGTTTGTGCCATGCCCATGGTCTGCGCTTCGAGCGATTCCCGCACGCCATCTCTTCTCCCGTCGATCACCGGCCGGATTCCGACCTTCGGCATGTTTTCTCCGGCATTCTTCTTTGTTTTTTTCATTCGATCACCTCGCTATTTGAAATAAGCACCCGTTACGATTAATAAATCCGATTTCACCATTCACACGGCGAAAAAGAATACGATTCGCGCCTAAACGCTCCCGCGCGAATTCCGCGACGCGGTACGTGCCGAACCTCCTCTCACACGGAACCGCGGCGTACGAGCTTTGCATTCAGCACCGTCTGTACGGTATCCGTCTTCACATAGTCCGGCGGCATCTGAAGGCGCCTAAACAGCATCTTCGCCGCCGTTGAACCAAGCTCGTATACCGGCTGACTCACCGCGGTGAGCTTCGGTGTGACAAGCCTGGTCCAGTCTGGGTCGTCGAACATCACGAAACCCATGTCGTCCGGTATGACGACGCCCCGTTCCTTCAACAGCCCGTACGCTCCCATCGCCATGTCCGTATTCGCAACGTACAGCGCATCGAGATCGCTCTCACAAAGAAGAAGGGCGGCGTTTTTTCTTCCAGATTCGAGTGAGAAATCCCCGTACCGGATAAACCGCTCCTGCGGGGGGATGCCGTACTCCTTGTGAGCATCGAGGTACCCCGCCATTCGCAGATAACCCGTTGTACGCTCTTTCGGGCCGGAAATCAGACCGATCCGTCTGTATCCGCGCTCGAGAAGGTGCGCTACCGCCTCCTTCGATGCCTCGCGGTTGTTGACCATGACGGAATCACATACCATGCCGCTCACCTTCCTGTCGATGAGGCAGACTGCGATTCCGCTGGATAAAAGAAGTTTCAGATAGTCGGCGTTTTCCCCGGTAGGTGAAATGATTATGCCGTCGACCCTGTTCTCGAAAAGAACCTGCAGGTACCGGCGCTCCTTTTTTGGTTTATCGCCCCCGTTGCACAGTACCATGCTGAAGTTGTTGCAAAGCGCGACGTCCTCCACCGCCTTTGCAATGACGGAATAAAAGGGGCTCAATACGTTGCTTATGATTATACCGATCGAGTGCGTTTTTTTCCGTCTGAGGTTCCTTGCGACCGCGTTGACCCTGTAGTTCGTCTTGTCGATCACCCGAAGGACCTTCCGCCTGGTATTTTCCCTCACGAACGGCTTTTCATTGAGAACCCTCGAAACCGTTGCGGTGGAAACTCCCGCAGCCTTGGCCACTTCGGCTATGTTCAACCGTTTGTTCATATCGCTTCTTGTAATCGATTACAATGGTAACACATGGTACCACCCTGCAAAGCGATTGTCAACGAAAATGAAGAATAATTATACTCGAAAGGCAGTCACACTCATTTAGATACGAAAGTCTGTTTTTTAAATAAGGACGTACCCCATCCCCCCCCCCGCGCGTATTCAAAAGCCCGCGGTGTACGCGCGTACGCGGCGCTACTTTTCTAGGATCTCGTTGAGCCGCCCGTAGGTCCGGCTCACCGTCTCCTCCTGCTCTTTATCGAGAACGTTGATATCTTCGTCTATCATCGCCTCAAGGCTCGAAACGGATTCCTCCAGGGCCTGAAGATAATCCCTGTAGCAGGAGTACCAGTATTGACCGTTTCTGTCGGTGAGCAGCGTAAGGAAACCGAGCCGCTTCGTCTCCTTCTTCTTCCGGCAGAGCTTGAGGATATCCGGGATATGACGGACAATGTGGTAGGCATCTTCGAGGTACTCGTACCTCGCCCCTTTCGGCCAGCGGCCCGGTATCTCTTCGACTTCGTCGATCCTGCCGACGATCTCCAGTATCCGGTTGAGCCGGAAGCCTCCGAACAGCTCGTACTCCCCTAAAAGAACCCTGCCGCGGAGCCCCTTGTAATTTTCGATTCCATTGACGTCCATTCCCGCTATCGCATTTTTAAGTCTGTCATACGGGAGCACGACGACTTTATGCTGCTTCTTATCGGCCTCGATCGTGAAGCGCTCGCTTCCGATCTTGATATAGTTCGTATAGTCGCGGCGCACTGCGGCATGAACCTTCTTTTTTGCCCCCCTCTTCTTCCGTACGAAGGTGTTATACAGCCGGTCCGAAATCCTTCCGATGAGATCCGGGGTAAGAGGTGAAACGGACATGGCGTACATCTGGGAGGTTCTCATCACCTCGCCGGCGACAATATACTCCGGCCGCTTGGAGAACATCACCGACCCGGGGTGGATCTTGATCCCGTACGCCGTAAGGCTCGAATAGACCCCTTTCTTCGTCTGTTTACATACGAACTGGATGAGTCCCTTCGAGACCGCGCAGAGATATTCAAAGAGATCTCCTCCTCCGGTAAGCGGCACCCCCATATCCGATACGATCTCGGCAAGCTGCTGCTTTACGTTATAGATCTCCCCCATGCCCTTGTTGTCAAGATAGTACTTCGCACAGAACCCCTCGCTGTCCCCGGCGTTGACGTATGCCCGGAATATCTTGAGGTAGGACACGAAATCGCCTAAAGGATGCCTGAAGGAATGGTGCGCCTTCCTCGCTTCGAGCTCGAGTCCGTGCGGGAGGAGAAACGGCGCCCTGTTGTTGATGAAGGCGCTCGCGATGAGAACCTCTTCCAAGACATTGGGATACTCCTGTATCGCCGCCACGATCATTCTGGAGATCCTCGGTATTATCGGAAACTGTACCATCATTCTGCCGATCGCGGTGAGCTCTCGGTCGGAATCGATCGCTTCGAGTAGCTCGAGCACTTCGACGGCGCTTCGTATCTTCCCCGGCCCGGGATCCGATATGAAGTCGAAAGACTCGAAATCCCGTATACCGAGCTCCGCCATACGGAGTATCACCTCTGAGAGGTCGGTCCTGTAGATCTCCTCCTCGGTATAAAGGCTCCGAGTGTCGTAGCTCTGTTTGGAGTAAAGCCTGTAGCAGAACCCCGGGGCGGTTCTGCCTGCCCTGCCCTTCCGCTGATCGCAGGATGCCTTCGATATCGGCATCTCGACGAGGGAGGAGGTAAAATTCCTCGGATTGTAATAGTTGAGTTTCGCATACCCCGGATCTATCACGTGGCGTATCCCGTCGATCGTGACGCTCGTTTCCGCGATATTCGTGGCGAGTATGACCTTCCGCTTCCCCAAGAACTCCAAGAAGACGCGCTCCTGCTCCTCGCGGGAGAGCCTCCCGTATAAGAGAAGTATCTCAAGATGGGCTTTCTTATCGAGGTGAAGAAGGTGCGTGGCGCACTCCTTGATCTGGCCTTCCCCCGAAAGAAAGATCAGCACGTCACCCGGAAGGTTTTTTTCCTCTATACCCTTCACTATTTCGCCTATCTTCTCGGTAATCGCCTCGATTCTGCGAGGGCCGTCGATGGGATCGTAGACCATCTTCACCGGGTACATCCGGGCGTCTATCGAAACGACCGGGCAGCGGTCGTAGTACTCGGAGAAAACACGTGTATTGATTGTGGCCGAAGAGATGACGACCTTGAACTCGGGCCGACGGCGGAGCACCTCCTTAAGCAGCCCGAGGATGAAATCGATGTTGAGGCTGCGCTCGTGGGCTTCGTCCACCATGATGACGCCGTACCGTGAAAGGAGCGGGTCCGTCTTGATCTCCTGGAGCAGGATACCGTCGGTCATGACGGTGATCCTCGTCTCCTCGTTCGTCTCGTCAACGAACCGCATCTTGTAGCCGACGAGGCCGGGGATCTCGGTTTTGTACTGTCTTGCGATATAGTCGGAGACGGAGACTGCGGCGATCCGCCTCGGCTGGGTAACACCGATGATGCCTTCATTAGCGAAACCGCTGTCATAGAGTATCTTGGGGATCTGTGTCGTCTTGCCCGACCCCGTCGGGCTCTCGACCACGATAACCTGATTTCCTTTCAGGGCCTTTATGATCGTTTCTCTATGACGGTAGACAGGAAGCATCTCGGCACGTATCATCGCTTTCAGCCGGATAACCTTTCTATGAGCAGCCTCGATTTCTCGCGCGCCTCACGTATGATATCTTCCGCACCCCGGAAGATATCTTCTTTCGACATCGCTTTTGTCGCTATACCCTGCGCCACGGCCTTGCTGCCTACCGCGGCGGCCTCACGGGGGAACACCTCCCACTCGTCCATCGTTGGTACGATATAGTCCTCGGAAAGCCCCCTGTCCTCGGCCGTTTTCGCGAGCTCTTTCGCTGCTTCGATGCACATCTCGTCCGTAATCGTTTTTGCCCGTACATCGAGCGTTCCCCTAAAGATACCGGGAAATCCGAGCGAGTTGTTTACCTGGTTTGGAAAGTCTCCCCTCCCGGTGGCAACGACTGCAGCACCGGCTTCTTTCGCCTCCCACGGCCATATCTCGGGTATCGGATTGGCGCAGGCGAACACTACGGGCTTTACGGCCATCCGCCGAATCCACTCCGGCTTTACCGTACCGGGACCTGGCTTCGACAGGGCGATAAGCACATCTGCGCCTTCGAGTGCTCGCGGGGCGTCTCCTTTTTCGTGTCCGCCGTTCGTTGTCCGGCAGATATGCCACTTCTCCTTCTTTTCGGGATCGCCCTGTATGTCCTCACGCTCTTCGTGAAGAATTCCCCTGCTGTCAACCATGAGGCACTTCTTCGGATCGGCCCCTGCCTTGAACACGACGTCGGCTATCCGGATATTCGCAGCTCCGGCCCCTAAGAAAACGATCCTGGCTTCGTCCATGCGCTTATCCACGACCTTCAGGGCGTTAATGAGCCCCGCGAGGGTCACTGCCGCGGTACCCTGCTGATCGTCGTGCCATACCGGTATCTCGCATTCCTTTCGCAGGCGCTCGAGTATCTCGAAACATTTCGGCTGTGCGATATCCTCGAGGTTTATCCCCCCGAATGAAGGCTGCAGAATCTTTACCGTCTCAATGAAACGGTCGGGGTCCTTTGTATCCAGGCAAACCGGAAATGCGTCCACACCGCCGAGATACTTGAAAATGAGCGCCTTTCCCTCCATCACTGGAAGCGCGGCGAGGGGTCCGATATCTCCGAGCCCGAGTACTCTCGTTCCGTCCGATACCACGGCGACGGTGTTCCATTTGCAGGTATATTCATAGGCGAGCTCCGGGTCATCCTGAATGAGCCGGCACGGCGCGGAGACCCCCGGTGTATACCATATATTGAAGTCGCTCATGTCCTTTATCCTGCACCGCGGCAGTACCTCCACCTTTCCCCTGTATTTCTTGTGGAGGCCGGGCGCCTCCTCAGACGGCCGTTTCGCCTTCTCGAGCAGCTTGTTGACATCGGTTTCCATAATCGTCTCCTTTACGGTGCACTATGCCGTTTTGATAGAGGGTACCACAAAAGAAGCGTTCATGCAAACGCCTTTCGTGGTGAGAAAACAATACAGGGGAAAAAACGGCTTGGTGGGATTAATTCCTGTGTCTATCGGAACGGTCCCGTTTATGATAGGAGTCCTTCCTGGAGCGGGCATGAGGGAGACGGTCGTCCCTTGGACGGTCGTCCCTTGGACGGTCGTCCCTTGGACGGTCGTCTCTTGGACGGTCATCTCTTGGACGGTCATCTTTGTCGTTATCGTCACTGGGCCGGTCCTCCTGGGGGAGCGCCGCTTTCCTCGAGAGGTTTATTCTCCCCATGGCGTCTATCTCCGTGACCTTGACCTTGACCGTATCGCCCACCTTGAGCACATCGGTGACCTTATTGACGCGCTTGAAGTCGAGCTTCGATATGTGGCAGAGACCTTCCTTTCCCGGAAGAACCTCGATAAAGGCCCCGAAATCCATGATACGCTTCACCTTTCCCTCATAGGTCTTGCCGACCTCGACGTCCTCCGTGAGCTGGCGGATCATCTCGTGCGCCATCTCGGCCTCGCCTTCGCTCTTACTCGAGATGGTAACGGTTCCATCGTCGACGACCCATATCTCCGATCCCGTCTTCTCCATAATGGACCGGATCGTCTTGCCACCCGACCCAATAACCGTACCTATCTTGTCCGTCGGCACCTTCATCGTGAATATCTTCGGTGCGTATGACGAAACGCTCTCCGCTGGACGGCCTATCACCTTCGCCATCTGGTCCAGGATGAACAGCCTGCCGTCGCGAGCCTGTTCGAGGGCCTCTTTCATTATCCCCGTCGATATTCCGCTGATCTTTATGTCCATCTGGAACGCGGTGATGCCGTTTCTCGTTCCCGCGACCTTGAAATCCATATCGCCGAGATGGTCCTCGGATCCGAGGATGTCCGTGAGCACGGCGTATTTTCCCTCCTCGTATACGAGACCCATCGCCACACCTGCGACCGAGTCCCTGAGGGGAACGCCGGCGCTCAAGAGCGAAAGCGTTCCGGAGCAGACCGTCGCCATGGACGAGGACCCGTTCGACTCGGTGATCTCCGACACGAGCCTGACCGTATACGGAAACTCCTCTTTCGACGGTATCACGGTACCGATCGCGCGTTCCGCGAGGTTTCCGTGGCCGATCTCACGCCTCGACGTGCCGAACCTGAATCCGACCTCACCGACCGAGAAGGGCGGGAAGTTGTAATGGAGCATAAAGCTCTTGGAGCCTTCCCCCTCAATGTCGTCAAGCCGCTGTTCGTCGTTCACCGAACCGAGGCTCGTGATCGCGAGGCTCTGCGTCTCGCCGCGCGTGAATAGAGCGGAACCGTGCGTTCTCGGCAGCACGTTTATCTCGATACTGATCGGCCGTATGTCCGTAAGGCCCCTGCCGTCCGAGCGGAGCCCTTTCTCGAGAATCGATTTCCTGACGATCTCCCTTTCGAGTTCCTCGAGCAGCTCGCGTATCACCGGCACCGATTCCTCGCCGAAGCTCTCCTTTATCTCCGACACCACCTTGTCGCCCGCCGCCTCGAGAGCGCCCTGACGCTCCATCTTGGTGGGTATGAAGCATGCACTCTCGTAAAGGGGAAGCGCACGCCTACGCACCTCGTTTACGAGGTTTTGGTCCACCGTTTCCCCGGGGACGTCTATCTTTTTCTTTCCCGATCTTGCGACGAGCGCTTCCTGCGCCTTTATGATCTCTCTGATATGTCCCTCTGCGAACGATATTCCTTCTAAGAGCTCGTCCTCAGACAGCTCCTTACCGCCGCCTTCCACCATGACGATCGCATCGTCCGTACCCGCGACGACGAGATCGAGTTTTGAATTCTCAATCTCTTCGAATGTGGGATTAACGATATAACTACCGTCTATGAGACCCACCCGTACCGCTCCGACGAGTTTCGAGAACGGGATATCGGAAAGCCCGAGCGCCAGCGATGCGCCGTTCATCGCCAGGATATCCGGCGGGTTGATCTGGTCCGCGGATATGGTCGTTACTATGACCTGGATCTCGTTCCTGTACATTTTCGGGAATAGCGGCCGTATAGGCCTGTCGATAAGGCGGGAGACGAGGATCTCCTTGTCCTTCGGTCTTCCCTCTCTCTTGATGAATCCGCCCGGTATCTTCCCCGCGGCATAGTACCTCTCCGAATAGTTGACTGTGAGTGGCAGATAGTCGAGCGGCTTGTCAGATTTCGCGGTGCAGGCGGTTGCCAACACTGCCGAGCCCTCGTACAGCACCATCGCGCTTCCGTTAGCCTGCCGCGCGATCTTTCCTGTCTCGAATATCAGTTTCCCGCTACCTATTGATAATTCTATTGTTTCATTCATAAATACTTTGTACCTATTTCCTTATTCCTAATTTTTCGATAATGTCTCTGTACCTCTGGATATCCTTCTTCTTAAGATAATCCAGAAGCCTTCTTCTCTGACCGACGAGCTTCAGAAGCCCCCTCCTCGAGTGATGATCCTTTGTGTGGATCTTGAAATGCTCGGTGAGCTGGTTGATACGCTCCGTAAAGAGCGCGATCTGCACCTCGGGGGAACCTGTATCGGCATCGTGGGTCCTAAAATTTCCGATGATACCTTCCTTCTTCTCCTTTGCCAACGTCATCTACCGCTCCTGCCTGTTAATATGAAATGACAACATGAATGCTGTACCAGCTTGCTTTTAAAAAACAAAATGGGCGAACAACAATCTGTTGAATCACTTGTAATATACTCTTTTTATAATAAATATCAAAATCCTTTTTCCGCTCTACCGGTTATAAAGAAAAACCTGAATAATGTTCCTGTTCCCCTGTATCCTGCATCCGCCGTAAGGCTGTCCTTCGAGACCGTTACAAGCCGACGCGACCTCTCTCCCGTCCCCACCGCAAGCAACTCGCCTTCGTATGCGCCGTCGGGAGGAAACGCCGTATGCGGAAGAAAGGGATCAAGCCTTTTTACGTCCGGCTTCCTTCGTTCAAGCCACACCGCATAAGGCCGTCCGAGGAGACGATTGGCGGTTTCGATGTTCCCGCATCGTACCGCTTCCCGTATCCTGGTGCTCGATACAAGGCTTCCATCGAGCTGTACGTCGTCCACCTCTATCAGACCGTAACCGAGATCGCTTCCATACCGTTCAATAAGGGTGACATCTCCCTCGTTGTTCGAGCCGAACCTGAAACCGTGCCCAAGACAGTACAGCTTCGGACCGAGCGTTTCGCCGAGCAGCGTAAGAAACCGAAGCGGCTTCATGCCGCACATCGTTTCATCGAAATCGACATGGTAAAGGAGGTCGACTCCTAGTTTTTCGAATCCCTCGATCTTTTCCATCCGCGACATGAGCTGCGGGGGCGCTCCATTATTGATCAATTTCAGGGGATGATCTTTGAAGGTAATGACTGCCGAATAGAGATTTCTTTTTCTTGTTTCGGAAACGAGTTCTTCGATGATCTTTTTATGGCCCTGGTGAAAACCGTCGAAATTCCCGATCGTCAGCCCGAGGGAAAATGAGAACGGGTCCACCCGCCCGATACGCTCCACTATGTGCACACTTACCCGTCCTTGAATACCTTGAAATAGCGCAGTGCGGTGTTTTGCCCGGTACCGACCGCTGTACCGAGGCCTCTGCCCCGTGTCACAATTGCGATGAGGCGACCCTCCGACATCACCCGGGAGAAAGAATCGAGACCGGGAACCGGCCGGGGACCCGAAAGCTCCAAAGAGCCGAAAGCGGCCCAATGCCGCTTAAGCGCACGGCCCGGCGGGATACCGTTTTTAACCATGGAAGCTTCCTCCTCACCCACTTCGACTGCCGGCAGGTAACCGAGAGCCTCTTCAAGCGGGACGACCGCCTCCGGTCCGTCGATATCTCGCAGACGTACCGCATTCACCACGGAGAAAGGACCTATCGAAAGCCTTCGAAGCGATGTGAGCGAGCCGCAGGTACCGAGACTGTCCGCGATGTCCCTGCCAAGCGACCGTATGTACGTTCCCTTCGATGCGTACGCCTCTATCTCGATGGTGTCGTTCGTAAAGCCCGAGAGCACGAGCTCGTGTATGACCACATCCCGCGGCTTCACGCTCGGCCGCTCACCTTTCATCGCCTTCTTGTAGAGGCGTTCCCCTTCGTGGTGGATGGCCGAGAACAGCGGCGGCGTTTGTCGTATGGGACCCCGAAAATTTTCAAGCGCCCGTTCGATCTTTTCCTTTGTGATACGCGGTACCGGTCCGGTTTTCACGACCCGGCCGTACCTGTCGAGGGTGTCTGTCTCGGTGCCGAGCCGAATGACGGCGCTGTATCGCTTGCTGCTCCCCATGAGTATGTTCTGAACGGCCGTGGCTCTGTTGATACAGACGAGAAGAAGCCCGCTCGCCGCCTTGTCGAGCGTACCCGCATGCCCCGCCTTCCTGACGCCGAGCGTACCGCGTACCTTTCGCACGGTCTCGAACGATGTCATCCCCTCTTCCTTGTCGATGAGGAGCACTCCGTCTACAGCCACCCGCACTCCTTCACCTCCCGCAGTATCTTCTCCACGATCGACTTCCCCGTCTTCTCTACGTCGCCCTTCAGCACGAAGCCTGCAGCCTTGAAATGTCCCCCGCCGTCGAAAAGCCGAGCAAGATGACTGCAGTCTATCGAATTGACGGATCTGAGGCTGCACTTGAGCATGGTTTCGTCGATCTGGCGGAGGAGTATGATGAGCTCGATTCCTCCCAGGCCTCGAATCACCTCCAGAATACCCTCGTTGTCCTCCTCGACCGCCCCGGACTCCCGGTAGAGCTTCAGCGGGAGCAGCACCGACACGACTCTGCCCGACTCGTCCCTCTCCATTCTCTCCAGCGCCTTACCGAGAAGACGGAAGTGGCCGATCCGCTTGTGGTTGTAGATGTTCTTATAGATCTCGTCGGGGGCCAGTCCGTATTCGATCAGCTCGGATACTATCCTGAATACCGCCGGCGTGGTGTTCGAATAGGCGAAGCTCCCCGTATCGGTCATAATCGAGACGTACAGGCATGTGGCGAGGTCTCTGTCGAGCAGCCTTTTTATATCAGGCACGAGCGAATAGAGAATCTCGCCGATGCTCGACGCGCTCGTATCTATGTAGCAGTAATCCCTGAAGCATTCGTTTCCTTCGTGGTGATCGATGCTGACGATATCTCGGGAGTTACGGATAACCTCGCAGGCGCTACCAATGCGGTTTTCGCTCGCGCAGTCCAAAAGAACCGAAAGGTCTATCGAATCGAGCAAGGGAACGTTTCCGCCCCTAGTACTTTTTATGATATCGGAAAAAGGAAGCCATTCATATATCTCGGGTACGGGGTCGTGGTTGATAATGTGCACTTCCCTGCCGAGTGATTTCAGAATTTGAAAGAGAGCAAGCTCCGATGCGATACCGTCTCCGTCGGGCCGTACGTGCGTCGTCAGTACGGTCCGGTTCGATTCCATCAGGAACCGCCATATTTTACGATCGCTACCTACCGTTCTCATCCTCTGCCATGAATTTAGAGTACACCGCTACCAACCGGGGATGACCCTCATTCATTGTCCCTTCTTTCCATCTCGCTCATCCAGTGAACGAATCTGACCCTTTCTTCCGTACCCTCGTCGAGAAGAAAAATGAGGTGGGGAATGTATTTGATCCTCATCCCCTTCCCGATCCTCATCTGTATGTATCCGCGCGCGCTCTCGAGCCCCTTGAGCGCCGCCTTCCGCTCCTGCGGCGAGCCGATCACGGATACGGTCACCCTCGCCGACCTGCCGTCCCCGGAAAGCGTTACGTCAAGAACCGTGATGAAGACATCGAGTCTCGGGTCTTTCAAACCTTTCAGGAGAAGAGTCGAAAGTTTTTCCTTTATGAGCTCCTCCACTCTTCTCTTTTTAAAGTTCGCGCTCATTGTACCGTAGACTCGTCCGAATAAATAGTGCGGGCTAATCCTGCACGTATGCAGTCTCAGGCCTTTGTCTCGAGCTTCCGTGCTATCTCATGGACTACAAAGGTCTCTAAGACGTCCCCTTCCTTGATATTGTCGAAATTCTCCACCTTGATCCCGCACTCGAACCCTTCCGTCACCTCTCTTGCGTCCTCTTTGAATCTCCTGAGGCTCGAAATCGTTCCCGTATACAGCTCGATGCCGTCCCGGATTATTCGCACTTTGTCGCTTCTCTGGATCCTCCCGCTTTTCACATAGGAGCCAGCCACATTACCCTGCTTCGGCACCTTGAAGACCGCTCTCACTTCCGCATTTCCGACGATCTCTTCCCGCAGCTCCGGTGCGAGCAGCCCCTCCATTGCCGATTTTACATCGTCTATCACGTCATAGATGATGCTGTACCGCTTGATTTCGACCTTCTCCTTTTTCGCCATCTCGGCGGCCAGCGAGTTGGGCCGGACACGAAATCCTATTATGATCGCATTCGAGGCGGATGCGAGTATGATATCAGGCTTGTTTATGGCACCCACGCCGGTATGTATGCAGTTCAACCTCACCTGTGAGGTGGAAAGCTTGCTCAACGAGTCCTGCAACGCCTCTACGGACCCCTGTACGTCCGCCTTGATAATGACCTTGAGCTCTAAGACCTCCCCGTCCTTGATCTGCTCGTAGAGATTTTCGAGTGTGATCTTCTTCACGTTCTTCGACTCTTCGAGCCGTTTCAACTCCTGGCGTTTCTGCCCGATCTGCTTTGCGAACTTCTCGTGCTCGGTTACCTGGAACGGATCGCCCGACTCCGGCATACCGGAGAGCCCGATGACTTCGACGGGATCCGAAGGAAGCGCCTCGCGTACCTCCTCTCCGTACTCGTCGAACATGGCCCTGACTCTTCCGGGGAATACGCCGGCGATAAAAGGCGACTGGAGTTTCAGGGTGCCGTTCTGGATCAGAACAGTCGTGACGATACCCCTGCCGGAATCGATCTTGGACTCGACTATCGTCCCCGATGCACGCCGGTTGGGATTCGCCTTGAGGTCCAGCATATCCGCCTGAAGGAGAATGGCTTCTAGAAGGCCGTCTATCCCGGTTTTTTTCAATGCGGAGACCTCGACCATGAGCGTGTCGCCCCCCCACTCTTCGGGTACAACGCCCCTTTCCGCGAGCTCATTTCTAACCTTGTCGGGATTGGCGCCGTGTATATCCATCTTGTTGATCGCCACGACAAGCGGGACGCCCGCCTCTTTTGCATGATCTATCGCCTCGACGGTCTGGGGCATAACGCCGTCGTCGGCCGCAACGACGAGTACCACGATATCGGTCACCTTCGCGCCGCGCGCCCGCATCATGGTGAATGCCTCATGGCCGGGCGTATCCAGAAAACATATGGACTTATCGCCGATTGTAACCCTGTACGCGCCGATATGCTGGGTTATACCGCCGGACTCGGATCCTACGATATTCGAGTTCCTGATTACGTCGAGAAGCTTCGTCTTTCCATGATCGACATGACCCATTATTGTGACGACCGGCGGCCGGTGTATGAGGTCTTCCGGTTTGTCTTTCTCCTCCTCGATAACGGTCTCCTCGTAGAGAGAGACGACCTTCGTGTGGCTGCCGTACTCCGCGGCCACCAACGTTGCCGTTTCCGAATCGATCTGATCGTTGATACGAGCCATTACACCGAGGGTGATGAGCTTTGCGATGAGATCGCTCGCCTTGAGGTTCATCTTTCGCGCGAGCTCTCCCACCGTGATCGTTTCGAGGATTTCAATCTCTTTGGGAATCGGGTTGGCGACGATCCTCTGGTCCTTTCGTTTGTGCTGCAGGATTTTGTCGATGCTTCCCTCTTCATCATCCCTGCTCCTTCTGAAGCCGTAACGTTTCCTGTCTTTTATTCCCTTCTTCGACGGAGCCTTCTTGGTCTCGTCCGCGGTCGTGGCCTTTTTTTCTTTCAGCTTGTATACCGGTTTTTTATCTTCCTTTACCCCTTTCTGACCTGCTTCCTTCGGCTTCCGCTGTGCCGCAGGTCTCTCGGGACGCTTTTTTAACGGTTTTTTTACTTTCGGTTCTTCCTTCGCGGGTTCCGGCCTGTGGGACTTTTTGAGTATTACCACCTTCTTCTTCTTGATGACGATCTTCTTGTGTTCCTCTTCCTCCTCTTTCGGTTTCTTCTTTATGAGGGACACTTCGGGTTTGTTGTCTTTATTCGCGCTGATATATTCCTTAAACTTCTCAAGCTCCTCTTTACTCAGCAGGCTCGCCGATTTCTTGTTCTTTATACCGAGAGTGCTCAGTGCCTTCAACACCTCTCTCGTCGGCATTTCCTGCTTTTTGGCTAACTCATGAATTCTCATACACTACCCCGCACTGTCGCTTGACTGTCTATGCTATCGCCCTTCATCACGTCCCCGCCGTACATTCCGAAAAACCGGAATAAAAGAGTCTACTCCTCTTGTTCGTCCCCCTCTTCCATAGCGTTTTCCTTTTCCTCACCCTCCTCTTCTTCCTCCTGGAATACGAGCTCGACCCCACACGAGGCACACTGCTGCATGCTCTCGTCTATACGGGCCCCGCAGTTCGGGCACTCATAATACTTCTCTTCTTCGTCTTCGGACGATTCCGTCACAGACTCATCGGATTTGATCATCTCCTCTTCGACTATCTCGATGTTCTCGGAAATTGTGTGTAAAAATTCCTGGGCCATTTCTTTCGTCATTCCCTCAAGCTCGACGAGATCCTCCTGCTTCATGCTGATGACGTCCTCTATCTCCTGCATACCCGCGCCCTCGAGAATATCGACCGTTTCGGCCTTGAGACCCGGAATATCCCGAAGCGTGACGACCTCGCTTTCTTCCCCGCCGAACAGCTCGTCCGCCGCCTTCCTCGCGTACTCGGCATACTCGGACTGCTCGAACTCTTTCTCGGTAATCACATCGAGCTTCCAGCCGACAAGCTTCGATACGAGCCGGATATTCTGTCCCTGCCGCCCGATCGCGATAGAGAGCTGCGACTCGGAAACCACGATGATCGCCTCCTTCGTACTCTCGTCGACAAGGAATATTCTCGAAATCTTGACCGGATTCATCGCATTGCTGATGTAGCGTTTGATGTCGGGGTCCCACTTCAATATGTCAATCTTTTCGCCTTCGAGCTCTCCGACGATCGCCTGGATACGGACACCCTTCAGACCGACACAGGCTCCTACGGGATCGATCTCGTCCCGCGGAGAGTGGACGGCAACCTTGGTTCTGTAGCCGGGGTCCCGAACAATGTTCTCAATCGTTATCGTGCCGTCCGCGATTTCCGGCACCTCGAGCTCGAATATCTTCTTGACGAAGCCCGGATGGGCCCTGGACAATACGATCTGCGGCCCTTTCGTGTCCTTTCTCACCTCCAGCAGGAGCGCCTTTATCCTGTCCCCGACCCTGTAGTGTTCCCTCGGGGACTGCTGCGATCTCGGCATTATACCCTCGGTCTTGCCTAGGTTTACAAAGATGGTGCCGTTTCTTTCGCGCTGGAAATATCCGACGATCATTTCTCCCTCGCGCTGCTTGAACTCGTTGTACACGACGTCCTTCTCAATCTCCTTGAGCCTCTGCCGGACCACCTGCTTCGCAGTCTGCGCCGCTATCCTTCCGAAATCCTCCGGTTTGACCTCGATGAGCAGCTCGTCCTTGAGCTCGGCGCCCGCCACCAGTCTCTTGGCCTCTTCGAGACTGATCTCGAACACGGGATCTTCCACCTTCTCGACGATTTCCTTCTTGGAATATATCTTGACGAGATGATTCTCCTCGTCGATTACCGTTTCCGCGTTCGACGCGGTACCGAACTTCTTCTTGTATGCAGCGACCAGCGCCATCTCGATGGTCTTCAGTATCAGATCCTCGGAAATGCCTTTATCAGCAACGAGCTGTTTTACCGCACCGGCAAACTCGTTTGCCATTGTATCCTCCAAATCATCCGTCCAATTTCGTCCGCTTAATGGACGAAAACGGGATCGAGAGCACCCCCTCCTCTCCCGCTATGGACACGGTTTCGCCTTCAATGCCGAGCAACTCCCCCCTGACAACAATATCCCTCTTGGTATTCGTCTTGTCAAGAGGATGCAGCAGCGTTACCCTCACTTTTTTTCCTCTGAATATTTCGTATTCTCTCCTGCTCTTGAGCTCCCTCCCAATACCCGGCGAGGTCACCTGGAGACTGTAGTTCTCGAGCCCGCCTAACCCCAGTACATCGATCCTCGACGCAAACATGCGCGAGATCTTCTCACAGTCAGAGATCCTGACCCCGCCGGGCATGTCGATCACGACGGTTAGGGTGATCCCGTTCTTACCCCTCTTGACGGCGCATTCCACCACCGTTATCCGAAGCGGCTCGGCGATCCGTGAGACTTCATCGAAGAGTACCTCTTGGAGGTTCTCATGTATATCTTCAGCCATGGCATTCGGTCTGGAATGAAAATTTGCCTTGCGCAAGAACCACAATAAAAAAAGAGTCGGCCACGCGACTCTTGCAGGAACAAGCCATCCTCTTTACCCGAGCATTAAAATTGTAATAATATCGTCAGCAACTGTCAAGCAAAATCATAAGAATTTGACCGTTACGAGTCCTGTCTGCCTGGAGCCTGATATTTCGTGAAGCGTGCGTCCTATGCTCATACTGCACTCGAATGCGCTCTTTTCTCCCATCTCTCGCATCGTACCGGATAAACGCGCCCCCGGACCGTCTGGCCCGGCTTCCCCGCCGCCGCCGGGCTGGAATATATCCTGTGGCAACATGAAAAAAAGATCGTTTTGCTGAAACCTGATATCGGCGAATGTGGGATGTTCGCTGAACGCATCTTCGTCGACCTCGCCCAGTTCCGGCAGGTCGAGCACGAGCTCCTTCGGCTCGTCTTTTCCGCTCTTCAAATAAAAGGCACGCCCGCTACCGAATGCGCTGTAGCGGACACTCTTCTCACCCGTTTCGACGGCTAATACCGACAGGTTCAGCTTCATACCGTTTTCGAGGCAGAACTCGTTGAGGCCTTTTGAAAAGTCCCGCACATGCCCCGCCTTCTCCACCCCTTCGTTGAATATGTTCAGAAGGCCGTTCAGACCGGCCAGTGCATCCTCCGCACTCCCGTAGGGAAGAAGAAACGAGATGAAATACACCTTTTCGCCCGTTTTGTGCTTGTAGAGATAGGAGCCGTCCACACCGGAAGAGTTATGTACGTAGCAGCTCGCGTTGATAAATGGCAGCTGGATGTCTTCGTGCATGAACAACGCCTTCTTTCTTTCTACAAAGGAGGCAAGAGCCACGGCCGAGGCTGTCGCCTCGCCGAGGTCTTGTGTGCCGGCGGCCGTGTCAAAGGCGGTCTCCCCCGCTTCAGCCTCCACCTCAGCGGATGCCCCTTCCTTGGAGGATCCCTCCTTGGATGTACCGTCCAAAGGCGTCTTTTTTTCCTCTTTCCCCCTCTCTTTCTCAGGGGACACTCTCTCAGGCCGCCGTCTTTTATTGCTCCCGGTTCCTGGCGCGGGCTCGTTACCGGCTACACCTCCGGCCGACTCCGTTTCATTCGATCCCGCCTTTTCGGCCTCCTCTTCGGACCCTGCGGGAGCCGGTTCCTCTTCGCGAACCCCGTACGGCCTTTCTTGTTTTTGCTCGGCAGCACGAATACCGGGAGCCTGCGAGCCGACGATCATCGGTATTCGCATGGCGATGCTTGCGAGCCTGTTCGACACCCAGAAGAACAGGGGAAAGAATAATAGCGCGGAGAATACCACGAAATATCCTGCGGACAGTAATATGAAGAGGTAGTTATCCGGGAGATACACGAACCGGTTGACGTCGATTCCCATTACGAAATCATAACCCTCGGTCCGGAACGGATAAATCGGAATCGAAAATCTCTGTCCCAGCAGTTTCGTAACGGGCACGATTTTCGGCACCGGCCTGCCGTTTTCGAAACGCCATACATGCTGCACGCTCTCGAAATACTCCGACGGAAGCCTCCTGTTCTCGAATTGGGAAAAAAGCTCGCGATCCGTCGCGAATATGAGCCTTCCGAAGCGGTCGGCAAACCAGACCTCGTTTACCCCACGGTACGACGACAACTCCGAGGCGATACGTTTGAGATCGCCGCTCGTGTTCTCCTTGCCGATGAGATCGGTCTGAAAGGAAGAGATGCCGCGTAAAAGGGAGGCATAATAATCCCGTGTCATGCTCTCGAATACGCGAAAAAGAAGATAGTAGGACCCCACGACGAACAGCAGCACCGAAAGCACCGATGCCGCAATTGCCCCGAGCACGATCTTTTTTTTCGCTTCGCGTATGCTTCCCACGAGAAACTGCATCTGCTTCGTTGTATCCATGTGATCCCTGCTCTATTGTAAAACGGAAGACCCTGTGAGGTCTCCGATATAGTCGACGCCGGAAATCTGCTTTACGATACCGGAAGAGGAGGAAGACGTGACGTCGTCAGGCCTGCCCTTCTTTTGCGTATCATCCACGTAGATACTGCCGTTATTATAGGCTACATAGCAGCGTGAAACCCTCCCGCCGCCTGTGACCCCATACCGTTTATTGTTCGTTATGTCGCTTTCCGTGATTACCGGGTTTTCCCGATTCTTTACATACACGCCGTTCCTGCCGTTACCGGAAACGGCCGTCCGTTGAATCAAGAGCTCGGAAGAGCTCGCCACTACACCGTCGATACGGTTCTTTTCGACCCTGCTGTCCAAAAGCCGGGCTGCTCCCCTTCCGGGATCGAACGCTGCCCCCACATAGTTGTTCCTGAATGTACACCCTGTAACGTCGCCGCCGCCGTACAGCCGCAGCCCGTACACGCTGTTACCGATGAAACGCGTAGTATCGATACGGGAGCGGTAGTTGTACGCCAAAACCCCCTTCTCGTTTTCCTCTATCTGTGAGCCGGTGATTCGTACGTCCGAGTCCTCTATGAATATTCCCGTTTTATTCTTCCGTACGGTGAGCGAAGTCATCTCTATAGTGCTGTTCTTTATGTATATTCCATGCTCGATGCAACCCTCCACCGTCAGACCCCTCAGCGTGACGCCGGCCGTATTGTCGGTAACGGCGATCCCGGTGAGCGCATCACGGACGGTAACGTCGATAACCGAACCGTTCGACCCGCCCGCAAACCGTATACCTCCCCATATGGACTTCTCGGCCGATAGCTCGGCTCCCTTTACCACGAGCGTCCCCCCCGAAAGGACCCTGATAATAGTGTCTTCCGGCAGCAAAATCTTTCCGCTGAGCGTCGCGGTCTCCTTGCCCTCGACCACGAATCCCTTGCTTGCCAGGTAAGAGAGCCCGTACTCGGTGGGTTTTCGAACCGTGGGGACGGTCTTCTTCGGCTTCGGCTTCTCTTCGATCTTCTTCGGAGGTTGTTGTATCGCAGGCGAGAGGTCCTTTGTCACCCCCGAGTAGGACAAGACGAGGTCGCGGGAGACCGTTTCGCCTCCTTTCACCGAGGCGCGCTCCTCCACCTGCCTGTACACGCTCTCGTTTCCCGCCCTGTCTATGGCGGTCACTGCGACGTACAGCCCCTTGTCTTGAAGCTTCTCACGGTCCACGATGAGCTCGTAGAAGGAGAGATCCGTATAGACGATACCGTCGTACCGTCCGGGCGTGAGCCCGTAGTATACCCTGTATCTGGATATATCGGTGTCTTTCGTCTCCCAGGAGATCCTCAAACGGTCCCCTGAAACGAACTCGTATTTGATATTCGTGGGGACGAAAGGCGGTACGGTGTCTTCGAGCACGATTCCGTATACAGGGGTGGAGGCCGGGCTCAGAGAACCGGCATCGTCTACCGCATAAATCCTCACGCCGTATGGTACGCCGTTTTGTACCAGCGGCCTTCCGTCGCTGCCGTTTCCGGTGATTGAAAAACCGTTTTTACTTTCCTCTTTATCCTCTACGACGAACGCATCGGCCGAGTCGGCAACGAGACCGCTCGGGCTGTAGTAGCGCCATGGAGCGCTTCCGCTTCTCAGAGAGATGATGTACCCTTTCGGGATATCGCTTTTCACCCTGCTCCAAATAAGGTCGAGACGGTGGTTCTTCGCGTACACCGCCCCGACGCCGAACGGTGCGAACGGCGGTTTGTTCGCTGTGTGCAGGTTCCCGAGCGCGTACGAGGTGGAAAAACCTTTCTCGTTCTTGGAGAAAATCCTCACCTGATAGTCGGTGTCTTCCTCGAGGTTGCCGAACTCGAACGTCGTGTGCAGCAGGTCCTCGTACCGGGCGACCGGTTCCCTGTCCCCCTTTTTATACACTTCGGCCTTATATGACAGTACATCGGGCATTTTGTTCCACGTCGCCCTGATGAAGCTTTTCCCGGGGATATTTTCGTACGCCTCCGATACCCGCAGACCGGTGGGTATGGGCGCCCGCTCTTTTTTATCGCCGAACCGGATCTCCAGCGGAGCGGAGATCCCGCTGTAGCGCACCGAAATCGTATATTCGCCTTCGGTGATGCCTTCGAACCGGTAAATTCCCTCTTCGTCGGTCGTCGTCTCGGAGACTACGTGACCGTTTTTATCGACCGCGGTAACCGTCACCCCGCCCACCGGACCGCCGAGCTCGTCGATGAGCCTTCCGGATATTTCACCCTCCGTAATCTTTTCCTTGACGACCTGCGGTTCTGGTTCCGGTATCTCCACCTCTTCGGGCGCGGTTTCTTCCGCAGGCTGCTCGGCATCTTTCCCTGCGGTCGGCGACGCGTTCTTCGCCCCTTCTAGGTTCTGGGCCTTGAAAAGAAACAGTGAAAAAACAAAAAGTAGTATGGCTATAAGCGGTACAAGACGTATTCTCATAGTTTCACATCCAGGGATTTTTCAAGAAATAGGATCCCGCGTATCCCGTGTTACTGTAATCATGGTTTCTCGTGCCCCAGGCCGAGCGTTTCAGAACAAGGAGCTTTCTTCGTATATCGGAAACGTTGAGTGCGAACACCTCGCCGCCGTAGGTCCCGCATAGTATTTCAATGGTTCTGTCCCTGTTCATGTCGACCGCGATCGGAGTAGACATCAGATGGCTTTTGCTGTTGAAAGATGCGATCTGAGAGCCCGTCCTGCCGTCCAGCACGAAAAGCGTACCGGAATAGGTGCAAAATACGACTTCCGTTCCCCTATCCCCGTCGAGGTCACACAGGACCGTCCTGCCGAGCACAGGACCTTCCTCCGATTCAAACGTCCATTTTTCGGCCCTCGTCTTCCCCTCTATAACATGGACGACGCCGGTATCGTCGGTGATTACGATCTCGTTCAACCCGTCCCCGTCAGTATCCCCCAAAGAAGGCGAATTGCTGAAACCGCCTTCGATCTCATAGGCGAACAGGAGCTTTCCGTCCAAAGAGAAGCTTTCGAGATTGCCGTCTTTCGTCAGGACCACTATCTCACGCTGTCCGTCGCCGTCGAGATCAGCGAGCGCGGGAGACCCCGCCGGCCTTCCGTGTACCGGGTTCTTCCAGAGCGACCAGCCGGTGCCGCCGTCGAGCATGTATATGTACCCCAGCTCCGTGCTGACGAGCAGGTCCTCGACTGAATCGCCGTTGGCGTCGAGCGCCACCGGGGAGTGTATGATCTCGCTCTCCGAATCATAGAAGCGCCAGAGCTCGAAACCGCTTCTACCGTCAAGGGCGATGATGTCCATGTTCAACGTAGGGAATATGACGTCCTTCGTCCCGTCGCCGTTGCTGTCTACGAGAGCCGGCATCGCGGTTATGCGGTCCGAACCGTCGTAATGCCACAAGCGCTCGAGCCGTGCGGAAAAGATCGAGATATCGCCGTCTTCGAAGACGATGAGGATTTCCTTTATCGGATCCTCGTCGAAAGATTCTACAAGCGGATCGTAAAACGGCTTTCCGAGGTCCTCGACGAACGCCTCCTCTCCGGTTTCACCGTTCAGCGCATAGAGAACGCCGCTCTTCGTTCCGAAGAGGTAGTGTAACGGTCCCCGTCGATCGAGCCTGGTAACCGCACCGGAACGGATGATCGGCTCGTTCCTTTCAAAACCTTCCGGGTATTTCCATGCTACGTCAATGTTAACGGTATCGATCTCCGAAAGCGGTAAGTCCCTGAAACTGACGGTTGACTCGGGCTTTTTAACCTCCCCCTCCTCGTAGAGCGGTTTCTCTTCGAAAGCCCCCGCAGAGAGCGAAGGTATATCCAAGGCGGTCAGGACGGCCAGCGGGTCCGTAACACGGACGAGATCCCCTATCTCTACCGTCTCCGCGCTTTCTGGTGTTTCGGGCGGCTTTGCTGCAATAGAGGGTTGCACCGGTTCTAACTCCCGTCCCACCTCCTCGACGGGAGCAGTCGTCTCGATGATGTCACCGGTTTCTGTAATATCCGGCCCGCGTGTTTCCCCTGACCCGAAGAGCCGCCTGAAAGGTGAGAGCACCCTCCCGAACACGCCCGCAGTCTCCTGTACCGTCGTCGTTATATTGACGGAAGCGGTTTCCGCCTCGACGCCCTCACCGGCCGCCGAAGGACCGATCTCCGATCCGCCCAAAGCGCCGGCCTCCCGTTCATCGGGAGCAGCTTCAACCCCGGCGGGCACGGTTATTGCGACAGGAACCGGCGTCTTACTGAAAAAGAGCCGGCCCAGGCCCCTCGGTACGGCGGCGGCCGTTCGCTTCGAGATTTCCAGGGCCGTCGGTTCCGGCAGCTCTATCGTTGTGCGGGCGGACCGGCCGGCCTTGGGCCGATCGTACCCGGAGGGTTCTTTCTCGCCTCCGAACAGGCGTAACCCCGTACGTTCCGCTGAAGGTTTTTCCAAAGGAGCGGGAATGCCGGTCGGAACTTCCTCCACGACGCTCTCTGCGATAAGCCCCTCTCCGATCCGACCGGTGACGACCGACTGAATCTGCCTGCTCATGAGAAAGAATATGAAGACGATTGAAAGCACTATGACGAGCGCGCCCGCACCGACATAGAGCAGAAGCTTCGCCTTGCCGCCCCCCTTTCTTTTCTTTTCCGGATAAAAAAGGGCGGTTACGGGACCGAACGTAAGGCGGTCCCCGTAGTTAAGTTTGATGGTTTCTATCGTTTTCCCGTTGACCGTCGTGCTCTTTTCTTCCGAGGTATCGGTTATCGTGAAAGCGCCATGCTCCTCGTTTATCTCCGCCTGGTACGGGGCCACTTCATCGTGGTCGAGAACGAGGTCGTTGTCTTCCGCTTTCCCGATCCTGTACTTCGGCTCCGTGTATTCCACCTCACGAACGGGCCTGTTCGGAAACCGTAGAATCAGTCTTGTCATACCCTACCCTGTCGTAACTCGCGATTCAATGTAATTGTGCAGGCGAGCGTTTATTATGCGAAGAACAGAGGACATAACATACAACCCTCCCGTTCTTGTACATTATCGACCGGTTTCTGCAAGAAGTAAAGAACCAGTGCCGGAAGACTTGACGGTCCGTGCGCAGGAAAGAAGGTCCACACGCGCCGCGCCTGCCTTCTTAAGCGCCCGGGCACAGGCGGAGGCCGTTGCCCCCGTCGTGAGCACATCGTCGATCAGGAGTACCGAGCGGCCTTCCACCTCACTTTTATGCCTGCCTCCCACCTCGAAACTGTCTCGAAGGTTCGAAAGCCGCTCCTGTATTCTCCCGATGCTGCTCTGCGGTTTCGACCCTCCCCTCCTTTTGATGCACCTTGGAGCGAACTCTATCCCGAACTCTTTGGAGATCCGTTCGGCGATGAGGGACGCCTGGTTGAAACCGCGCTCTGCTCGCCGTTTGGGGGTGAGCGGTACCGCGACGAGTATCGCGTGCTGCGCTATATACCCCCTTTTATGTTCCAAAAATAGAGTTGCAAAGGTCCTTGCAAGCCCCTTTCGTTTCTCGAACTTCAACCCGCCCACCAGCCGGCGCAGGATCCCCGTATACACGCCTATGGATTCGTTTTTCGCAAAGTCGAATCGGTACTCCCTACACTGTATGCAGCTTTTGCCCTTCCCGCCACGCGCCGGGAGGCCGTCTTCATCCGTATCTTGGATGAGACCCGGTGTATCCGTACCTATTGGAGCTCCCCACCTCGCAGATGCTCCGCCCCCAACGGGGGCTCCGCATCTGGCACAGAACGGCGGATAGATAAACTCGATATTCCTCGTGCATCGATCACAGATACCACAGCCCCGCTCCAAAACCGCCCCGCATACGAAACATCGGTTCGGAAAAAGCACGCCGAGTGCCGACTCGAGTATGTTTTTTACCAAACCGGCCCTGTTCATAACGAAAAGGCCTCCGGCTTATACCGCTCTTTTACTATAATGTACCATAATAATAGGATATGAAAATAGTAGATTTCTCCACCGGACAAAAAAGCACGCTGCAGCGAATTGGGTAATCTGCTCAGGATTATTAACGCGCTGTGTTAATACAGCGCGCGAACCGGGAGGACGGGCTCTGTCCGATTTACGATACCGCAGGGCGGCATTTCCTCAGTAAAAAGGGCGGTTGGAACGGGATGAGCGTGTCGATTCATAACGGTAGATCTGGCGGTCAAAACCCGCCCTTCTATCCTTGAAACATGGAGGGGTGGTAACTATCAGATGGTGGGCCGTCGCCTATACATGCTCGATTCGGGCGGTAATCGAACGGCCGTCACGAAACACTCTCGTGAATCCGCCGGCTGCAAGCGGGCCGGGATTCGCTACGATGGTCGTACCGACACGGTCTATTCCCGCCGCCTCGTGAATATGGCCGCAGAGATTTACGGCCGGACTCGTTTCCAGAAGAAAGCGCCTGACTGACCCGCTTCCCACATGAATATTCCCGCGCGCGAGGTCGCAAACGGTGTCAAGCGGCGGCTCGTGGGAAACAAACAGGTCGCAGGCTGAAGGAAGCGTCTTTCTCAATGCTTCCAGCCTCTCTGTGAATTCACTTTCCGTATACTCGTTCGGTGTTTTCGCCGGGCAGGGTAAAGACCCGCCGAGCCCGGCGATGAGCAGGCCGTCGACGGTGATGTATCGCCCGTCGAGACTCTTATTTTCATCTTCGAGAAAGGTTTTGACCTCCGGGTAGTCGCAGTTTCCGATAACGGCGTAGAATCTGCTGCACCGGGCGGTAATCGCACGTACCACCTCCCCCGCCTCCTTTTTCCCGCCGAAATGAGTGATATCACCGGTTGCTATCACAAGGTCCGCGGATTCGAGCTGGGGAAAAACCCGGGTGACCGCGTCGGTATGTCCGTGTATGTCTGTAAGTACGACGATGTTCATGCTCCGATACCTCCTGACAGTGGTACTCTATAGCTTCGATGCGGGATATTCATCCTCTTTTTAACATACACCCTAACACGATGCCGGCCCGAAACGGCCTTACGCGGCGCTCACAAAAGATACCCGTCCCACCCCAAATGGAGTATTTTAACTATGCGTTCGTAAACAGTCAACCATAAGATACACGGTGCGATGATTCCACAACTACTCTTACTCATCGCCGGGGTCTTTTGCTGCTCGACGTCGGTGATCTTCATCAAGCTGAGCGCGGTACCTCCCATACTGCTGGCCTCCTACCGCCTCCTTGTCGCTTCGGCTTTCCTTACCCCCCTGTTTTTCAGAAGTATCGGCAGAATGCGGGATACCTTCTCCCTGCGTGACCTGCGGCACTCGATACTGCCCGGCGTGGTACTGGCCGTTCACTTCATCGTATGGAACGTCGGCGCCCGCCTCACCCTCGCCGCGAACTCCACGCTCATCGTCAATATGGTTCCGGTCGTGATGCCCTGTCTGCTCTTCTTCATCGCAAAGGAACGTGTAACACGTCGGGAGATCGTCGGGACCTCCTGCGCGATGCTCGGCGTATTGCTTTTAGGTGGTACCGATGTACGCGTGAGCCGGTCCACCTTTATGGGAGATACAGCCTGCTTTATCTCCATGATACTTTTCGCCCTGTATCTGTCTATGGCAAAAAAAAACAACCGCTTTGAAACGATCTGGTTGTACATCGTTCCACTCTATTACATCGCCGGCTTCTTCTGCCTCATCGCCGGGCTCCTGTTCGAAACTCCCCCGCTACACTATGATCTCCTCGAGGCCGCTTATATCGCGGGACTCGGTATCGTTCCCACGGTGGCGGGCCATTCTATATTGAACTATTCCATGCGGCGTCTGCGCGGCCAGCTCGTTTCAATCGCCATACTGAGCCAGTTCGTTTTCGCGGGGGTGATGGGGTTTTTATTACTGGGAGAAATCCCCAACCATTTCTTCTATTCGGCGAGCGTGCTGCTAGTCGGCGGGGGTATCATTACCGTTCTGCCTCCGGCTGGTAAAAAACGCGAGAAGTTCCCTAATCCGTGAAAATATGCGGACGGAGGCATTTTTTTGATCAGTACACCTCACCCGCACCTGTCAGCCGTTTCGGCCGTCGACCCTGTTCGACTTCAATCTTAGAATAGAAGGTGAAAACCGGAGGTTTTCTGCCGGTCCGATCCTCTTATTCCTCTGCGGCGCGTATGTGTATAGCCTGCAGACCTTTCGGCCCATCCTTTATCTCGAAGGTGACCCGCTGATTTTCTTCGAGTGTTTTGAATCCCTCCATCTCGATGTCCGAGTAGTGACAGAAGATGTCGTCTCCGTCCTCCATCGAAATGAATCCGTAACCCTTCCGCGCATTGAACCACTTCACCGTACCTTCTGGCATGTAAAAAGATCCTCCAAAGAAATATACTCACTCCTGAGAGAGTACCATATTGTATCCGGTGAAACAAAACAGGTCAACATTTTTTTATTATTGTTTATATAATATTATTTTTTGCCTTTACCGGTATTTGTACATAGGGACGTACTCGATTGAAAGCGGTTGTTACACAGTAAACAGAAAGCGTACGATATCTCCGTCCTTTACACGGTACTCCTTGCCCTCGGACCGGAGCTTCCCGGACTCTCTGAGGTGCGCTTCCGAGCCCGCTTCCTCGAGGTCGCTGTAGTGATACACCTTTGCACGCACGAAACCCCGCTCGAAGTCCGTATGTATCTTCCCCGCGGCTTCAACCGCCGTCGTTCCATCTCGAATCGTCCATGCCTGGAGATCGGTGGCTGCGGTATAAAACGTGATCAGTCCGAGCATTTCGTAGGAGGCGGCAATCAGTTTACCAAGGCCGGATTCTCCGATGCCCATAGCGCTGAGATATTCCTCCCTCTCCTCGCCTTCGAGCTTTGCAATCTCCTCCTCGAGCTTTCCCGAGATCGAAATAAATCCCGAACTCTCGCGCGCCGCATACGCTTCGAGTGTTTCTATATCCCCCCTGCCCGCCGCAGCCTCATCGGTATTCGCACAGTAGAGGACCGGCTTGATCGAGATGAGTCCAAACTCCCGAAGCAGTCTTTTCTCTTCATCCAAGAGACCGGCTTGTCCGAGCGGTTCTCCCCTGTCGAGCCGTTTCAGGCACCTGTCGATCGTTTCGGTCTTTTCCGCCGCCTTCCTGTCTCCCCCATGCGAAGCCCTTTGAAGTTTCTCTTTCGCCCGTTCGAGTATCTCCATGTCTGATAGTAAGAGCTCCGTTTTAATAATTTCGACGTCGCCTACGGGATCAACGCGGCCCGTTACGTGGGCCACGTCGTCATCGTGGAAACAGCGCACCACATGGACGAGCGCATCGACGTCACGGATATGCCCGAGAAAACGGTTACCGAGACCCTCGCCCTTCGACGCTCCCGCAACGAGCCCGGCGACGTCTAAGAACTCGATCCTGGTCGGTATGGGATCGGACTTTTCAAGTATCTCTGCGATCCGGGCGAGCCTCGCATCGGGCACCGCGACGACACCCCTGTTCGGCTCGACCGTGCAGAATGGATAGTTCGCCATCTGTGCGTTCGCTCCGCTGAGGGCGTTGAATATGGTAGATTTCCCAACGTTCGGAAGGCCGATGATTCCGCAGTTGAAGCCCACGAAACCTCCAGAGTAGCTGTCGGTCGGTACTCACATAGTGTGATAACGGGGAGGACAAATGTCAAAGGAAAAGTAATCGCTAAAGTAATCGCTATCCTAAAAGAGGGCAGATCGGGGGTATGCGCGGCGTACGCTGCTTGACCCTATGCGGTACTGGAAGATTCCGGTTTATAGGCAAGGATCACCTTGCTGCATTCGATGGAGATAAGCCGCCCGAGCTCCTTGTTCTCCCTCACCGCTTCGAAGAACGGGCGTAACATATCGAAGCTTCGGCTCCGGCACGCCTTCCGGCCTGACTCGACGACCCGTGCAAGCCAGTTTTGGTTTTTTTTCACCCAGCGCAGGTCTCTTCGCTTGCTCTTCAGATAGCGGACGAACGTGCTCCAATACCTTCCGGCAAGCTCGCCGAGAAGATTGATCATGTTCATGCGGGCTCCCCCTTACGGTGGATTACAACTTCTACCACTATTAGAGCAATAAACATGCCGAATATGATCAAAATTCATCATCCGATACGTATCTGGAGATTATCATTAGGGTAATTTCTTATATAAAAGAGGTTATACTACTTATGCGAACCGTTGGTAAGACTTTGAAACAGGTTCAGCCGCACAAAAACTGTATAAAAAAGTTGTCAGAGTGTATCATCCTGATACATACCGTGACAGGTTTGAACATACGGCGTTCAGTCGGGACGAATATCGTCCTGTGTAAACGGTGTTCCGTCCCGTCCCACAGAAAAGAGCTCGTAGGTATCGCCTATTTTAACATAGTGGTATGTCCTTCCCCAGGCGTCTTCTATGATGCTTCTTTCCGTGATGTTCTTCCTACTGAGCAGTTCGTCCAGGGTTTCCGGGTACGACCCGAACTCCCGCCTGTAGAGCTCGAGTGCGAGTTGCGCATTCTTAATGCTCTCTCGGGTGATGTGGGCGTTCACGATATCCTTCGTCGTTCCCTTTGAATTACAGGACGATTGAATCGCTATGGCAAGCAGAAGAAACAGCAGGATGGGAAGGAAGATAATTTTTCTCCTGCGCTTCATTCCTCCAGTCTCCTTATCAAACGGTAGTGTCCATAGAGAAACCGGCCTTGATAGGTACGATCCATACCCTAGCCGATCACCTTTTCGACGCCTTCCAGCAGCATAGCGACGAACTTCTCGAGGTCGTCGAACCTGTCTTTCTCGAGCCTGAACCCTATGGCCCCCTCATGACCGCCGCCGTTTTCTATCGCGAATATCTCAAGGATTTTCCGCAGGTCGAACGTCTTGAATCCCTGCGATCTCCGCATTCGAAACTGTACCAGGTCGGACTCGTCTGGATTGTCATAGTACGCGACGAGGCTGATCTTACCGCTCTCTTCTGCAAGCGTGTCACAAACAGCCCTCGCGACCGAAACCACGGTCTCGATTCCGCACCGCTTGAACAATCCCCTCATATCACGTTCCGAAAGTGCGACCCAACCCACGGAAGGAGAAAACTTTTTCCGGTCTATGAAATAGTTATAGCAGGCCTCTTCCTTCCGGGAGAGTCTCTGGAGCTCGTTGAAAACCTCCTCCATGTTGGCGAAATTCGTATCCTTTGTGGTCTCCTTTGCCAGGAGATTATTGAAGATACCGGAAAAGATCTGGTAGTACCGTCTCTCCCTGCCCGACTTCAAAAACTGCCCCATCTTCGTATCTCCGATGATGCCGGTGAGTATCGCGAGCACGAGGTTGCGTGAGAACAGATCTTTTGTCTGATACCGCTCGAGGAGATCCTTGCGGTTGTTGAGCTTGAAAGTGAGGTGCCCGATCAGCTCGGCCGCCGAAGAGGCTTCGGTGACGAGCCGGTACCCTTCGTCGCCGATGTACACGCTGTCCGCGCCCATATGATGGTCGAACTCGATGATACGCACCGTATCGTCCTGCATGAGGCGGTTCAGCCCTTCATCCTTCTCAATCATCGACGGTTTGGGGGTATCGCACACCACCAGCGTGTCGATCGGTCCTGTCTCCCCGTCGACATGATCCACCAGTCTGATTGAATTATAGCGGGCTATGTTGAGAAGATAATGAAAATGCTCGTGCACCTGCCCTTTGATGAACATCTTCACGTCCTTGTCGAACTTGACGAGCAGAAGCGAGAAGGCCACCATGGAGGCGATACAGTCATCGTCCGGATTTTCATGGCCGATTATGAGAAAGTGTTCACGCGTCAGCATCGCGTCGATGATGTTTTTGATGGTTCTGTTTTTTTCCGCGATTGATACGATAGGTATCTTTTGCATGGCGACCCGGTCCGTGCTCAAGAAGGTTATTTCCCCTCTTAATGGTTTATCGGTTTCTGCGATGAAAACATTTACACTCTACGAATATTTCGAAACCTTCCGATACGGTTCAAACGGAACACCGCCAAAGCGTCTTTCATCCGCACACGGGCCGTTTTGGAACGTATGAAAAACCGTCGCCGTGCAGTAAAATCCCTGCATACAGAACCGTATCGGCAGCTATATAAGCTGCGCGACTCTCTCCAGAAGTACCTCGGTGTCCACGGGTTTGGTGATGAAATCCTCCGAATCGAGTCTCAGTCCCATATCCTTGGCGTATTTGGTATCTGAAAACTGTTGACCGATTGCGGTAAGTACGAGTATCGGTATATTTTCGACCTCAGGATCCGCCTTCAGTCGCTTGCATGCCTCGAAACCGTCCATCTCGGGCATCATAAGGTCCATGACGATAAGATCTGGCCGCTCTTTCTTTGCCTTCTCTATCCCTTCTTTACCGTTGCCTGCATCAACAACCTTGTACGAAGCGCTCTCCAGCGACATTCTGATCGCGCTGACCATATCGGGATCGTCGTCGACGACCAGGATCTTGCCCCTTTCCTTTACCATAGTATACTTCCTCCTGAATATATGTGTTGTCGTATCGTTCTCTTATCGGCATGGTGAAAAGGAAATTCTTCCGTTTCCCATTCATCGATTTGTCCCGTGCTTTCTATGCTGGTGATCATTCGATTCCTGCGTCAAGAGTAAACCGACGCTCTTCTGTCTTCCGCTTTACATAGGTCATTCCCCCAAAATCGCGTAATAACGGTACTACGCGTACTATTGAAAGCCCGGTTGTATCCGGGTGACCGTCAGGCCCGGCCCTGGAAAGCGTTTTTTCCGATTCGCGGCCGCGATCTCCCCCGGCTTTACACGCGTAAGGATTGTGGTCCAAAAAAGCGGTATTCCGAAGAGCGACGGTAAACCGTCGCGAGTCACGGAAACGGTGGAAAAGAAAATGACGGGCTTGGTCCCCAGTTTCACCCATCTGCCGTCGGTTCGGCGTTTATGTGACATATCTCGAAAACCAGGGTTTTTGGTTATAGAAAGGCTTCCATATAATATCATGCTGCTATATTACTGTCAACAATATAACTAAAATCGTGAATTCTAGGCGTGAAAAATAAACATAACGACCCATAACAGGAAGAGAAGAAAAGCCGAGATATATCGAAGATAAGGCCCTGCCACCTCCGATACGTAAGCTTGGGCCCTGTCTTCCTTAAAAAACGCTTCAAAGAAGGGACTTCGGTGAAACTTGCTTCAATGAAGCTTGCTCTGAAGAAGCTTGAACTTGACATTTTATCTAATACGGTACATGATTGATGCTCACACGGCCTGTTCTACAGACTCCGCCGGCCGTTACTTCGGAAAAAAAGATTCGCCTTTCAGAAAGAGGATCGGCAGATGAAGGTAAAAGCGAAACTTGAGAACCTCGCCGTACGTGCACTCGCGGAGTCCATGACCGTTGATGTGATGACGGTCCTGGCGAAGAAACTCATAGACGGGTACGATCTTTACGATCGGACGGGATTCCCTGAAAACATACCTATCCCGAACCTCGATGCCGCACGCCAAATCCTCAAAGACATGAACGGTCTCGAGATATTTCCCCACTTCGTCAACCTTCTCATCAAGATACAGTCCGAGGGACTCATGGGCAGAAAGTACAAGGTGTCCTATCTCCATGAGATCATAGAGGGCATTACGGAGCATGGCCTGATCTATGACAACATCAACAAGATATTTGTGGAAAACCCGACGATGCGGAGAACGAGAAACTGGGGCGCGCTCAGGAAGTCCAAGGAATATATCTTCGCTTTTCTCAGGCTCGACATCGTGAAGAACTCGGAGCTCGTTCGGAAATATTCCGCCGAACTCATTCAGAAGACATATACCGACCTGAAGGACATCGTCGATATCGCGATAGAACGAAGAAACGGCAGGGTATGGAGCTGGGAGGGAGACGGCGGCCTGATCGCCTTTTACTTCTCATATAAAAAACTCCTCGCAGTGGTAAGTGCGATGGAGATCATCCATGAGCTGTTTCTCTACAATCGTCTCTTTCGGAAGCTGAATGACCCGATCGCGGTACGGCTCGCAGTGCACAGCGGTTCGTGCGAGTACACGGAGAACGAGGAAGAGCTCAAGAAGAACGATACGGTGAAAAAGGTCGTCATGATCGAGTCTAAGCACACGAGACCGAATACCATTACGCTGAGCCATACCGTCTATGAATCGCTCGACTCCGTACTGGCCGATCAATTCACGCAGTTAAAGGCCGGCGACGGGAGGCGGTACTACTCCTACGCGTTGGAATGGGATTAAAATGAAGATACTGGTTTTTTCGGACGGCAAAGCGACAAAACGGTTCTTCTCCATGATGGGTGTATCGAAAAATCACTCCGTCGAGTACCACGCGTGCGGTGACCTGAAGAGAGTCTGCAAAAAGGTTCGTAACGGCACGCTCGTCTACTACGATATCGCCGGTATCACGGACGCGGACCTGAATACTGCCGTGAGATACCTCGAGAAGCTGGAACGGATCCAGTACGGAATAATCGATCCGAAAGGGGCGTGGCCCGATGTAGCCGAACTGTTCTACCGGGGAGCCTCCGATTATGTTGGGAAATCGCTTGCTTCGACGAAGCTCACCGAAAAACGGCTCGCCAGCGTCTTCTGTTTCGGTACGAAGAATCAAAAGCGCGGGACCTATGAGGAAAAAGAGGAGAAACCGGATTATATCCCGTCTGGAAACAGCTGGAAGAATGTGAAAGCGGGATCGGAATATACTTTTATTATCATGTTTGTGGAGATCGACGATTTCGGTATCTTGAAAAAACAGTACAGCCGCAGCCAGCTCGACACACTTCTTGCCCGTTTCTCCGACTATCTCTCCTACGCGACCGAACCGAACCAGGGCAGAATCTGGATGTCGGTGGAGCCCGCGTTTCTTCTGCTCTTTCCCTTCAACGGAAAACGGTGCAGCCCGCTTCTCACGAGCGTGAGGATGATGCTCGACAGAAACATCATCTGCGCCGAGGATATCGGGTTCAATATCCTGCTGTCGTATCGAATTGCGCTCCATATCGGTAATATCGAGTACAAAAAGAGAGGAAATACCGGGAACATCGTTTCGGACACGATTAACTCCATCTTCCATCTCGGCCAGAAGTACGCCGAACCGGGAGGCCTCTATGTAACGGAGGAAGTCTTTCCCTTCATACCGAAGGGACTCGATGAGTACTTCCCCTCCGCCGGTATGTACGAGGGTCGCGGGATACGCAGACTGCGCCCTAGAAAGCCTTAACCCAACTTCACCAATTTTTAGGTTAAATTACTCCCATGTCAAGAGTTAATATCCTTTTTCGTCACTACTGATTTACCGCTATT
>JAFGTF010000077.1 GCA_016934265.1 Spirochaetota bacterium | reverse complement strand
TAATTGTCAACCGCTTTTTTAGCCGCCCGGTCGCACCCCTCGAGATCGCCGACGTCAAGCCGTATTCCCATGGCCTGGGCTCCGGCTCCTTCGAGTTCCTTCACCGCCTGATCGAGCGTCTTTTCGTTCACGTCGCAGACGACGAGCGTGGCGCCGTGAGCGGCATAGGCCTTTGCGATCTCGAAGCCTATTCCCTGCGCCCCTCCCGTAATGAGGGCGACCTTATCTGTAAGGTCCATCACGTTTCCTCCTTCAGGACTGCTCCGCAATCGCCTGAGCGTCCTGTAGTGTTTCCACGCTGTGTACCGTTGCCTCCCGCGAGATATTCCTGAAGAGACCTTTCAATACGGTTCCCGGGCCCGCCTCAATATACTCTTTATTTCCTTTTTCGACAAGCCGCTGCATCGAAAGGCTCCACAACACCGGACTCGTGAGCTGACGTATGAGGTTCTGCCGTAACGTCTCGGGGTCCTTCGTGCACTCGGCGGTCGCATTCGATATTACCGTGTTTTCTCCCGCGCGCCATTGGACCTTTTCCAGCTCCCGCTTCAGTTCATTCGCGACTTCCGCCATGTAGGGAGAGTGAAAGGCTGCACCGACGTTGAGCACGACAGCCCGCTTCGCACCGCGTTCCTTGCACCTGTCCGCCGCTTCCTGTACCCTCTTTTTCAGACCCGAGATGACTATCTGTCTGGGGCTGTTGAAGTTTGCGGGAAAGCACTCGCCGACTTCCCTGCAGATCTCAGCGATCGTTTCGCCGTCCAGTCCTATAATCGCGGCCATGCCCCCTTTCCGCTGCGGGTCGCAGTCTCTCATAAGAAGCCCCCGCTTTCTTACGATTCGCAACCCGTCTGAGAAGCCCAAAAACCCCGCACAAGCGACCGCCATATACTCACCGAGGGACTGACCCGCGAAGACATCGGCCTTCACTTCGTGTTCGACGAGCATCCTGTATATCGCGTAGGAAACGGTAAAAAGGGCCGGCTGCGTATTCTCCGTCTTTACGAGCTCATCCTCGTCTGCATCGAAGCAGAGCGACGTGACGCAAATGTCGTCGAGCGTTTTATCCGCAAGGCGGAAGACTTCCCGTGCGGTTTCCGAATCATCGTAAAGCTGTTTTCCCATTCCGGGTTTCTGCGACCCCTGGCCCGGAAACAAGAAGGTGTATGACGCCATCGATCGGAATCCTCTCACAAATTCGAGATGGTAATATACTATCCCTTTATAGAAAAAGAAATGAAAAACGGGTCTCGGTAATCCCCGTATACCGATCAGTACTCTATGATCGCCGATCCCCACGTAAGCCCGCCGCCGAATGCGGCAAGCCCCACTATGTCCCCCCGTTTAATAAATCCGCTTTCACACGCCTCGTGAAACGCGATTGCGATACTCGCCGCGGATGTGTTCCCGTACTTCTCGATATTCACGAACACCTTCTCCTCCGGAACCTTGAGATAGCTCCGTAAAGAATCGATTATCCTCATATTTGCCTGATGCGTTATCAAAACGGAGATGTCTTCCGGCTTTAGTCCGGCCTTCTTGAGAGAACGCTTGAACGTCTCTCTCATCTTGTTGACCGCGATCTTGAAAAGGGGGTGGCCGTTCATCTTGATATAATGAAGCCTGTCCTCCACTGTCTGCTGTGTTGCGGGATTCCTGGATCCGCCGCCGGGAATATAGAGCATATCTCCGTAGCCGCCGTCGCTACCGAGGTCGAATGCGAGCAGCTTGCCGCTTCCGTCGGAAGGAACGAGCAGGGCCGCCCCCGCACCGTCACCGAAGAGGACGCAGGTGTTTCGATCCTGCCAGTCGGTTATCGCGGTAAGCTTTTCGGCCCCGATTATGAGGGCGTTTTTGTAGGTTTCGGTTTTGAGGAAGGTGCTTCCGACCACGAGCGAGAATATATATCCGGAACAGGCGGCGTTTACATCCATCGCCACTGCGTTCTTCGCTTTCAGCCTGTCCTGAACGATACAGGCCGTGCTGGGAAAGAACATATCCGGAGTTATGGTCGCGACTATGATGAGATCGAGCTCTTCCGGCCCGATCCCCCCGTTCTTCAGGGCGAGCTCTCCAGACCTGTACGCGAGATCGCTCGTTGCCTCGGATTCAGCCGCTATCCGTCGCGTCGAGATCCCGGTCATCGTCCTGATCCATTCGTCCGAGGTTTCCACGATCTTCTCGAGGTCTTTGTTCGTCAGTATCTTTTCCGGCACATAGGACCCCGTGCTCTTGATCATTACATCCGATACAGCCATACTGATTCCTTGAGAATGATTTTTTCAGCTAATATGACATATTATTCACAATCTTTCAAGCACAAATTACCCGCTGAATGCAAGGCGATATGTCACTCCTTATCGGCTGAACCTTTCCGCTGTAAGCCGAAATGAACGAGGCGCTCGGTAATAGCATGGTTTAGCTTTGTTTTGTGCATGAGATCCGCTATCCTGACGCCGTTGTAGGTCGCTACCGCATCGGAATTACCATGTCCCACCACCATTGTCCCTTTTAGCCCCAAAAGGATCGCTCCACCGTACTCTCTCGCATCGATCTTCTTGTTCAGCTTCCGTATCGCGGGATAGCCGAGAGCGAATCCTATCCGCTGAAGAAGGTGGTATCCTATCTCCTGCCAGACGAATTCGAAGGTAAGCTTGAACACCCGCTCCGTTACCTTGACGACGACGTTGCCCAGGAACCCGTCGCACACGATGACGTCGACATCGCCGTCGTATATATCGTACCCCTCCATATTCCCGACGAAGTTGAAATCGAGGTCCTTCAGCATTTCGTAGGTCTTCAGCGTAAGATCGTTCCCCTTCGACTTTTCCTCTCCCACGCTTAAAATACCGACGGAGGGGTTCTTTTTCTTTTGGACCTTGGAGGAGAACACCTCTCCCATGATTGCGAACTGGGCAAGATACTCGGGAGTACATTCGAGGTTCGCGCCCGCATCCAACAGGATGCTCGCGCCTTTCAGTGTGGGGACGTAGGTAACGAGACCGGGTCTCATGACACCCTCGATCCTGCCGATGTTCATCAGCGCCGAGACAAGACTCGCGCCCGTATTCCCCGGGCTGAAGATACCGTGTGCTTTTTTCTGGCCCGCAAGTCTGGTACAGATCATTACCGAGGCGTTCTTTTTCTTTTTACAGGCAACAGTCGGCACCTCGTGCATACCGATAACTTCGGATGAATGCTCGATCTTCACCTTTCTTCTGTCGACAAACCGAATCTTCTTCAGGTAGTTCTCGATAAGCTCACTATCCCCGACGAGAAGCACGCTCACCCCGAGCTCCTGTACCGCCTTGAGAGCACCCCTGATGATCGCTTCGGGGGGGTTGTCTCCGCTCATTACATCAACCGCAATCATTTAGGGTCAATCTTCCTCTGTGGAGATAATCTCTCTATCCTTGTAATACCCGCAGTTCTGACATACCCTGTGGGGGAGCTTGTACTCCCCACACTGTGGACACTCCACGACCCCCGGCGCATTCGCCTTCATATTGTGGGATTTTCTCGTTCTTGTCTTTGACTTCGATTTTCTTCTTTTCGGTACTGCCATGCGACACCTGCCTTCTCGGTACGATATAAGTTCTTGAATGCTGCACCATATACTGAACCAGCACGCAGACTGTCATACTGCAGTATCTGCGTAAACCCGATTAACCGGAATTAATCGCCAAGAACTGATCATGCAAATCTGAAATATACTGAATAAACGTCGTTTCGGAAACTTAAAACAGCCCCCCACCGGCCTTTGCCGAACCTAGTGAGACTGGACCGCCGTTATCGCGACGACGTTTACGATATCGTCTGCGGAGCACCCTCTCGACAGATCGTTTACCGGACGGGCGAGACCCTGTAGAATCGGACCGTATGCTTGCGCCCCCCCCAGCCGCTGGACGAGTTTATATGCGATATTGCCGGAGTTCAAGTCGGGGAAAATCAGCACATTGGCCTTTCCGCCTGCAGGCGAACCGGGGCATTTTTGCTTTGCCACGTTCTCAACGAGGGCCGCGTCGGCCTGCAGCTCGCCGTCTATCACCAGATTCGAAACCTTTTTCTTCACGATCTTCGTTGCTTCTATCACCTTGTCCACGCTTGCATGTTTCGCGCTTCCTTTTGTCGAAAACGAGAGCATGGCGACGACCGGCTCGAAGCCGATAAGCTTTTTGCCCGTTTCCGCCGACGCAATTGCGATCTCCGCAAGCTGGCCGGCATCAGGTGCCGGAACCGTGCCGCAATCGGCGAATATGAGCTGCCCGTCGAGACCGTATGATAGCTCCTCCGTGATCATCACCATGCAGCTGGATACCGTTCTGATTCCCTCGCGTACGCCTATTACCGCAAGCGAGGTACGCAGCACGTCGGCGGTGGAGTTGACCGCTCCCGCCACCATTCCATCCGCCCCCCCTCCTCTCAAAAACAGCGCGCCGTACACGAGAGGGTCCTTCACCTTCTCTTTCGCGTCGTCCACCGTTACGCCCTTGTGTTTCCGAAGCTCGTAGTACGTACGGACATACTCTTCGAAACGCCCGCCTTCTTTGTTCTCCACGATAGTAGCGCCCGCTATGTTCGATCCGGCATCCCTTGCGGCCTCCCGTATCTCTTCGGGATCTCCGACAAGAGTCACCTTCCGAGCAATCTTCTCCTTCATCACCCTCTCCGCTGCCGCCAGTATGCGTGGGTCGAGGGACTCCGGAAGCACGATATGCGCCCCCTTTGCTTTTGCCTTTGCCCAGACATTCTCTCGAAAACCCATCGAACAGCACCACCTCTTTATGTTATTGGATTCTGATTCGGCACCGTATCATATCGATCTCCATCTGAAACGTCCAAATGAGGATTCCCCTATGATGGAGGGCGGTGCGGGCCGGTCCGGCTGTTTGATCCGAACTTCTTCTTTAAATATCTTTCGACAACCGCAGGGACCTTGTCGGAAATATCCCCGCCGAGACTCGCAACTTCGCGGACAAGAGAGCTCCTGATAAACGAGTATCGCTCGTCCGTCATCATGAATATCGTATCCACATCGCGTTTCAGGTGACGATTCATCAGCGCCAGCTCGAGCTCATACTCGAAATCACTGACGGCCCGAAGCCCGCGTATGATGGTAACGGCATTCATCCTGGCTGCATACTCTACAAGAAGACCGTCGAAGTGACTCACCTCTATGTTAGGGTAATCGCTTACCATCTCGTTCAACATCGCCACTCTCTCTTCGAGAGAAAAAAAGTACTTCTTTACGGGGTTCGCGCCGACCGCCACGATCAGATGGTCGAATATCTTGGCGGACCGCTTTATTATGTCGAAATGCCCGTTGGTCGCCGGGTCAAAGCTGCCCGGGTATATCGCCGTTCTCACCATTATATATAAACCGCTCCAAAAAATTGTTTTTATGACCCGTTTCATATAGTATAATAATGGAGTATAAAAGATTCAATAAATCTGTCGGGATCGTTCGTGAGAATGTTTGAGAAGACCTATATCATCGCAGAGGCTTCATCCAATCATAACGGGGATTTACAGACCGCGATCGAGCTCACAAGATGCGCGAAGCGGGCGGGTGCGGATGCGATCAAGTTTCAGGATTTTGATCTCGAATCCCTCTTCTGCGCTCCGTATTATGAAAAGGCCCTCGGAATTACGGACGCGGGGTGGAAGAAAGAGATCAGAAAGCTTGCGTTCAAACCCGAATGGCACGAGACGGTAGCCCGGGAAGCGAAAGCATGCGGTATCACCTATTTTTCCACACCGTTCTCGCTGGCTGCGGTGGATGCGCTCGATCCCTACGTACCCTATTTCAAGGTATCCTCCGGGGACATTACGTTCCTCCCGCTGATCGAGAGAATCGGGAGTAAAAAAAAGGGGGTATTCCTGTCGACCGGTGCAAGCAATATCACGGAAATTGACAGGGCCGTCGCTCTCTTACGGCGCTTCGATCTCCCCTTCATCTGCATCATGCACTGTATCATGCGATACCCCGCGACGTCCGATGAGCTCAACCTCGGCTTCATCGATACCCTGATAAAACGGTACGGCACGCCTGTAGGCTTCTCGGACCATTCACTCGGGATAGAGGCCGCTCCTGTTGCGATCGGCAAGGGAGCTCGCGCGATAGAGAAACATTTCACTCTCGACAGAAACCAGGAGGGCGCCGACCATAAACATTCGCTCGATTTTGCCGGGTTCGAAGCACTGGCGCGCTGTATCCGAAGCGCGGAATCGATGATAGGACCATCCGAACGGGTGATCGGGCCGCAGGAGAAAAAGGAACGGTGCTATGCGAGACGCGGCATCTATTCCAGGGACGCTCTGCGGGAGGGAGAGACGCTGGCTCTTAACATGGTCGCCTTTCTCAGGCCGAATATTTCCGTGGGCGCCGAGAACATCGACGAATTCTTGGGAAAAACCGTGCGACGGCCAATATCACCGTATGCGCCGCTGGACAGTACGGTATTTCTATAGCGGCAGTTTTTCTTCAAAAAAAGTTTTCTTCGAAAATGTTTTTCTTCAAAAAATTATTGAAAAAAGCGGGTGAGCTGTTATAATTCAAACGTTACCGGTCTTAGAAGGGAACCGCAAGGAAGGAGAGTTAAATGAAGCGGCTAGTATTCATTCTTTTAACGTTCATAGTGGGGGGAGGATTCTGCGTTGCGGCGGTGGCGGCGGTGTACGCGCAAGAGCCATCTGAAGAGTATCTTATGACCCTTCAGGGCGCGAACGCGGAGAGCTATATCACACTTATGCACGAAGGCTCCCAGGAGGGAAAGCTCGTTGCGGCGATACGACTCGGTGAATTGGGGGACGGCAGTCCCGAGGTAATCGAGGCTCTCGTATACGGTCTCGGCCAGGGAACGTTCTTCGTCGTCCGCCAGTATGGAAAGGTTACGAATGACTACTGGGACGTAAGGGCCGCGAGTGCAAAATCGCTCGGACAGATCAGTGATCCATCATCGCTAAAGGATCTCTACTACACTCTGCGCTACGATCCCGACAAATTCGTGAGGGGATCCGCGGCATATGCAATCGGAAAGATAGGTGAAAAGAAATCGGTCTATTATCTGAAGCGGATCATAGAGACCTCCTCGACTACGGGACCGGACGACGATCTTATACTCGCATGCGTAGAGGCGCTCGGGGACATAGGCGATCAGTCGGCATTTACGACGCTTGTAGAGGTCGTACGCGGAAAGCACAAGCGGAGCCTCAAGCTTGCCGCGATGGAGTCGATACGAAAGCTGAAATTCTAATGTCGGCGGCTGTTAGCTTTTAGCATATAATCGCAAGCTCACAGCCGACGGATCTTAGGTTGTATCCGGCGATTGATCCAAGTACGGTTCGATGTAGACGTGTCGGGGCGAAGAATTTCTTTTATCCATCTCACGCTCATTATGGAACGCCAACGGCAGACGGGTACTCAAGAGACAGACCGTTGCTACCTATAACCACCGGCCGGCAGCCCACCGCTAATAGCTGAACGGCTCCTTCCTCTCTTTAAAAAACCGTTCCAGCTCTTTCAGGGAGTCTTTCAGCGCCTCCGTGTCGACGATGTCTTCCTGCATGAGCCGACTAATCCGTCCCACCTGCTCCTGGATAACCCTGTGGCTCGATTTGACCTCACGTATGTTTCTCCTCATATAATCGATGAGAGCGTTCATCTTGTCCGCAAGGTATCTGAATTCATCGCGCCGCCTGAGGGAGATCATGAAATCCATTTCCCCCGAGAGAAGCAGATCGAAACTCTGCTGAAGCCTGTATATCGGCCCCGCAATCTTATGGGAGTACAGAAGGGAGAGAGGAACGCTTATTATCAAGACCAGAAGGTTTGCGGCGATGAGAGGAGTGAACACTACGCTGAAGAGGCTGGATGCGTCGGAAACTCCTTCGGGAGTGACCCTGATGATAATACTCGCCGGATCCACTCCGCCATGGTGATACTTCAGATAGAAGAGAAGGAGGATGCTGCCTGTTGAAAGAAGGGTCACTCCCACGATGATGAGTACGAAACGAAGTATAAATCTCGCTTGAAAGTTTCCCTCCACCACATACTTTCTTCTCTTATACTTCATCATGTCCCTCCATCTCACGCACACGATGAGTATTCACCGTGTAAAAATACTCACTGTGTTCGTCTCATTTTTTCGTTGATACCCTTAACGATCTCAAGCGTTATCTCGAGCGTCTTGATGTCGTCATCTCCGGAAACTATAGGCTCCGCCCTGCCTGCGATGCAGTCCGCGAAGTGCTGAAGCTCCTCCTTCAGGGCGTTCTCCTTTTGTACGAGCACGCGCTCCACGAAAAATTCCTGCTTATAGTCGATCTCACGCTGTGAAACCACGAAGAATCGGGCCGAGGAGCCCCGATAAATATTGATATCCTGTGTCTCGAAGTTCAAATTTACAAAGGCGTTCTGCTGAGAAATGGACATGGTCCTCACCCGTGTTTCACTGAGACGGCTCGAGGTGATGTTCGCGATAGCGCCGTTTTCAAACTGCAGCACCGCAGAGGCTATATCCTCGTGCGGGCTTTTCACACTCTTTCCCACCGCATCGATGTGACATACCTCGCTCTTTATCAGGCTGAGGACGATATCGATATCATGAATCATGAGATCCAGCACGACCCCCGTATCCCACTCCTTGTTGAACCAGGGGCTCAGTCTCCTCGCCTCTACGAGGTAGGGATTCTGCACGATATTCCTCAGCTCCAGCACCGCTCCCTTGAATCTCTCGACGTGGCCGACCTGAAAAACGAGCCCTCTATCTTCAGCCACCTTTACGAGCTCTTCAGCCTCTACGACGCTGCATGCAACCGGTTTCTCCACGAGGGTATGCACGCCTTCTGAGAGAGCGGCTTTGGCTATCTCGTAATGCAGGTGAGTCGGGGCGGCGATACATACCGCCTGTGCGTCTGAAAACAGCGCTTCGATCGAGTCGAACGCCCTGGTGCCGTACTTATTGGCCACCTCCATCGATCGAGCGGAGTCTATATCGTATACACCCACGAACTCGACATCGTTGTTCAATGTCGTAAGCACGTTCGCGTGGTAGTTGCCCATACGCCCGACCCCGATTATACCGATCTTTATCCTGTCCTTATTCTTGACCATACGACCGCCCTATTCCTCCTGTAGATGTACGTCGTAGGGCGCATTCCATAAAGCCCCACCGCTTTCGCACTATTAGTATAACAAAGAAAGCGAAGAAACTTCAAATGTTATTTGGAAAACGGCTTTTATGGTGTGGGCTTCTACAATCAACTGATTCCGTCAATTGATACGATATTACTCGATACTGCCGGCCGGCATCAGAGGGGGGGAGTCGGTATCTTTTCTCCCTTTCGCGATCTCTTCGAGCTTTTTTCTTTCCGTAGAGGAGAGGTCTTTGGGGATCTGCACCGTCACCCGTATGAGCTGATCGCCCCTTCCGCGGCGCTTGAGGAACGGTACACCCTCTTTCTTGAGACGGAGGATTTTTCCGCTCTGTGTTCCCGCGGGAATGGCGATCTTCACACGTTTCCCATCGAGGGTCGGCACCGTGATATCCGCTCCGAGCAGGGCCTGAAACACACTGATCTGAACCTGACAGAGGACATCGTTTCCGCGTCGTACGAAATAGGGATGCGGTGAAACGTGAACAACGAGGATGAGATCTCCGCTCGGTCCTCCGCTCCCTCCCGCATTCCCCTCGCCCGCAAGCCGGAGCGCGGTCTGGTTCTCGATACCGGGCTCCATGTCGATTACGATCTTTCGTTTCTTCGAGGTGAGCCCCTCTCCCCTGCAGACGGTGCATACCTCCTTTATCACGTTGCCGGTACCCCTGCACCGCGGACAGGTCGATGCTATGGTGAAGAAACCCTGTGTACGCCGAACCTGTCCGGAGCCGCCGCACTGGGGGCACGTGGTTGATCCGGATCCCTTCTTCGCCCCTGTTCCGCCGCATTCCTTGCAGTGCTCGTTTCTCGCAACATTGATCTCGATCTTCTTCCCGAAGGCGGCTTCCTCGAGCGAAAGACGGACATCGTACCTTATATCCGATCCCCGGAGCATCTTCTGGCCCCTGGAGGGGCCGGCGCGCGATCTGCCGAATATATCACCGAATCCGAAAAAGGATTCGAAGATGTCGGAGCCGAATATGTCGGAAAAACCGCCGAAAAGATCCTCGAAATCGGCGCTGTTCCTGAAACCCTGGAAGCCTCCCGCTCCGGCGCCGACGCCCTCGTGACCGAACTGATCGTACATCCTCCGGCGTTGATCATCACCGAGGACTTCGTAGGCCTCGGTCGCCTCTTTGAACTTTTCCTCTGCATCCTTGTCGTCGGGATTTTTATCGGGGTGATGTTTGACAGCGAGCTTGCGGTATGCCTTTTTGATCTCGTCCTTCGATGCATTTCGATCGATGCCTAAGACATCATAGAAATCTCTCTTGTTCGCCATATTTCACTCGCTGGTCCCGTCAGGTGCTTGCTGCCGCGGTAAATAAAAGACCCTATAAGAATCACTTATAGGGTCGTCGTTTCGTATACGTTCACGTTGTATGCATAAAAGCCGGAAGCCGTGTTCCTTTCTTGAAATCCAATGCAGATCGGACCGTTCACCCCTACCCGCCGTTTTTCCGCACCGGGTGCCCCGGCGCGGGCGTGCGCCTTACCCGTTCTTCTTGTTGTCCTCGTCTACTACCTCGTACTCGGCATCGACGACGTCTTCCTCACCGCTTCCGCCCGAACCCGTTCGGGTCCCGTTGTCCTCCTGTCCTTCCGCGCCTTCGTATGATCCGCCCGATGCCTGACCCGCGCCCTGGGCCTGCTGCGATGCGGCTTCCCTGTACATCGACTCGGAGATCTTGTATGAAGCCTGGGTCAACGCTTCCGTCGCCTGCTTTATCCGTTCGGCGTCTCCCTCGTTTATCGCTTTCTTCGTATTCTCGATCTCCTGCTCGATATTAGACCGGTCTTCCTGAGAGATCTTCTCACCATATTCCTTGAGCATCTTCTCGGTCTGATAGACCAGGCTGTCGGCCTGGTTCACCGCTTCCACCTTTTCCTTTGCTTTCCGGTCCTCCTCCGCATGAAGCTCCGCATCCTTCACCATACGGTTTATTTCGTCCTCGTTGAGACCGGATGAGGACTCGATTCGTATCTTCTGTTCCTTGCTGGTCGCAAGATCCTTCGCCGATACATGCACGATTCCGTTCGCATCGATATCGAAGGTGACCTCTATCTGCGGAACCCCGCGCGGCGCTGGCGGTATGCCGATGAGATCGAACCGGCCCAGCGTACGGTTCTGCGTCGCTATCTCACGCTCTCCCTGCAGCACGTGTATGCTGACCGCCGTCTGGTTGTCCGAGGCGGTCGAGAATATTTGACTCTTGCGTGTCGGTATGGTTGTGTTCCTCTCGATGAGCCTCGTCATGACCCCCCCGAGCGTCTCGATGCCGAGGGAAAGAGGCGTCACATCGAGAAGTAGAACGTCCTTCACCTCACCGGTAAGGATACCGCCCTGTATCGCGGCACCGAGCGCAACGGCTTCATCGGGGTTTACCCCCTTGTTCAGCTCCTTTTTAAACAGCCGCTTGACTATCTCGACTACCGCGGGGATACGGGTCGACCCGCCGACGAGTATCACCTCGTCGATATCCTCCGGTTTCATGCCGGCGTCCTTGAGCGCGCTCTGGCAGGGCCCTATGGTCGATTCCATGAGGTCCCCGATCAACTGCTCGAGCTTCGATCTTGTGAGATTGATGTTGAGGTGTTTCGGTCCGTTCGCATCGGCGGTGATAAACGGAAGATTGATATCGGTCGACATCGCGCTGGAAAGCTCGATCTTCGCCTTTTCAGCGGCTTCCTTCAGCCTCTGGAGCGCCATCTTGTCTTTCGCGAGATCGATACCCTGGTCCTTCTTGAACTCCTCGATGAGCCAATCCATAACACGTTGATCGAAGTCGTCTCCACCGAGGTGGGTGTTCCCGTTGGTGGACTTCACTTCGAATACACCGTCGCCGAGCTCGAGTATGGAAATGTCGAACGTCCCACCGCCCAGGTCGTACACCGCGATCTTCTCGTCCTTCTTCTTATCAAGCCCGTAGGCAAGTGAAGCCGCAGTCGGCTCGTTGATGATTCTCTTCACCTCGAGACCGGCGATCCTTCCCGCATCCTTCGTCGCCTGTCTCTGAGAATCGTTGAAGTACGCAGGAACGGTGATTACCGCTTCCGTCACCTTTTCGCCGAGATAATCCTCCGCCGTCTTCTTCATCTTCTGAAGCACACGTGCCGATATCTCGGGTGGAGAGAACTCACCCTCACTGACTTGTACGCGGACGTCGCCGCCCTTCCCCTGTATGATTTTGTAGGGGACCATCGACATCTCTTTATTGACCTCGTTGTATCTTCTTCCCATAAAACGTTTTATGGAATAGACCGTATTATCGGAATTTGTAATGATCTGGTTCTTTGCTGGCTGGCCGACGAGCACTTCTCCCTTCTTTGTGAAAGCAACGACCGAAGGGGTTGTCCTCTGTCCCTCGGAATTGGTAATGACCTTTGCCTCCGAGCCCTCCATTACCGCGACACATGAGTTTGTCGTCCCAAGATCGATTCCTATTATCTTTCCCATGTCTATACTCCTTTCGTAGAGGATTCATCGCCGCCATCCTCTTCCTCGTCTGGTTCACCGGGTGACGATACGGCCTTGGCCACCTTCACCTTTGCGGGGCGTAAGACACGTCCGTGCATACAATACCCCCTCTGCAGGCTCTCGATCACCGTATCATCCTCGTACTGATCGGATTCCTCCATCATTATGGCGTCATGGACGTTCGGGTCGAACGCTGTTCCCACATCATCGATCCCAATGACGCCGTACTTCTTTTCGAGCATACTCTTCATCCCGTTTTCAACAAAAACGATACCGTCGAGCAGGGCGTCGAAATCCTTAGAGGATTTCGCAGAATCGATCGCCCGTTCGAAGTTGTCTATGGTATTGAGTACGTCGAGAATGAGCCCGGTATTCGCGTATTTCTTGTTTTCTTCGAACTCTCGGGTTATTCTCTTCTTGTAATTTTCGAACTCTGCCTGTTTCCGTAATATGCGGTCCTCATACTCGGCAAGAAGGGCGCACTTCTGTTCCAGTTCCCTATTCTTTTCCTGAAGCTCCTCATTTTCGGTGATAAGTGCTTCGATCTCTTCTGCTTTGAGGGAGTCGATTCCTGTGTCTTTTTCTACGGTATCGCCGGTTTCGGTGCGGGAGGAAGCCTCTTCCTCAACGGTCAAAGGGTCCTCCGCATCCCGGATTTCGGTTTTCTTTTCCTTCCCGCGCCCTTCCTCTTTCTTCACGCTGTCCGTATTATCCATATATTCCGAATGTTTTCAAGTGTCTGTCCTGCAGGCCTGCTCATTCTATCGCCCCGCTGCCTGCAGCCTGAAAAAAGATAATGATAATGGCGAATTACGTCAACTAAAATACCGGTTCCCCCTCCCCCTCGACCGCCCGGAGGAGCTCGATTACGATTTCGTCCGATCGCATGATTCCCGAGATTGTAAGCGAGAGCCTGTCCGTCCGCCGCTTTGCATACCCGAGGCGCACGAGCGCTTCGATACACGACCGGACAAGACCAAGGCTCGATCTTTCCGCCAATTCGTTCAGTTCCCCTATCGGGATCCCCTTCGACATCCTGAGCCCGAGCATCAGCTTCTCGATACGCCGCTCGGTCTCACCGAGACGCTCCCTCCACACAACCGGCGGCGTTCCGGTGCGTATATACCGTAAATAGTCTCTCATGCTGCAGGCATTTCTCTTCCTCTCCGCACCGATCGTGGTTACCGCTCCGAGCCCTGCACCGATATACTCTCCGCCTTCCCAGTAGTTTTGATTATGGCGGCACTCGAATCCCGGCAGTGCGAAGTTCGAGATTTCATATGGTATGTACCCGGCTTCCGAGAGCGCATCAACCGTATCACCGTAGAGCCGTTCGAATGTGCGTTCGTCCAACGGTGTAAACCGTCCGCTTTCGACCATACGCTCGAGCATCGTCCCGGCACCGATGTGCAGCATATAGACAGATACATGCGCGGGCATTATTTTTAGAACGGCGTCAAGGTCTTTTCTATACTGATCCTCCTTCCCTACGCCGAGAATGAGGTCCAAACCCATATTCCCGATCCCCGCCTCCCGTAGAAGGGAGATGCTATACAGCGTGTGCCGTTTCCTCGTTGGCCTCTTCATCTCTGTATTTATACGGTCGGAGAAGCTCTGTACGCCCAAGGAGACTCTGTTCACGCCTCCCTGCATAAGTATTTCAACCTTGCGCGCCGAGAGCGATTCCGGGTTCGATTCGACCGTGCACTCCTCCATCTTCGAAACGTCGAAGGTTTTTCGTATCGCCTCGAAGAGGCGGATCAGCTGTGTTTCTTCGAGGAACGTCGGCGTTCCCCCTCCTATGTACAGAGTGCGTATCGACTCCCCCCTGTAAAAGGAGAGCTCGGAAATCAATGCACCGACATACTCCCTGCACTCGTCCTGTCCGGCAGGAAAAGAGAGAAAGTCGCAATACGCACACTTACTGCGGCAGAACGGGATATGTATGTACAACGATATCACTCGATATTGACCCCGTGAATCAAATGTAGTTATTATACTACCATGGCAATAAAAAGCGGCGAAGAAAAGACTATTACCGTTAATCGTAAGGCATTGGGTGATTTTAACATCCACCAGCGGATAGAAGCCGGTATCGCCCTCACCGGTACTGAGGTGAAGTCCGCAAAGGACGGGAAGATAAGCCTGAGGGAGGGGTTCTGCTATATGAAGCGCGGCGAGCTGTGGCTGAAAAACGTTCATATCGCACAGTACCCGTTCGGCAACCGTATCAATCACGAACCGCTCCGCGAACGAAAACTTCTTCTTCACCGGACCGAGATAGACAAGCTGAAGGTCAAGCTGAGGGAGAAGGGGCTCGCGCTCGTTCCCTTGCGGGTATATGTAAAACGCGGGAGAATAAAGGTGGAGCTCGGGCTTGCGAGCGGAAAGCGCCAGTTCGACAAAAGGGATGCGATACGGAAAAAAGACGAGAAGCGTGAACTTGGAAGGGATTTCAAGGTTTCGGATCTTAGCGGAAAACTGAAATAATAATACGGCCTGTGCAACCACCGACTTTCGGATGCGGTCTGAGACCGCATGATTTCGAAAACACAAACCCCGAATGGATATGTTTACCACGACACATCGCATACTGTACGGTGATGCAAGAACAATGACCGCCGTTGGAGAAGAAACGGTGGATCTGACGGTCAGCTCCCCCCCGTATCCGATGATAAAAATGTGGGACTCCGTTTTCTGCTCGTTGAATACCGAAATCGAAAATCCTCTGAAGAAGGGTGACGGCCGCACGGCATTCGTTCTAATGCACGCGGAACTGGACAAAGTATGGTGTGAACTGTGCCGTGTAACAAAGACCGGCGGCATCGTTTGTATCACTGTCGGAGACGCCACAAGGAAAACGGGAAACGGGTTTCAGCTGTATCCCAACCACTCCCGTATTTCACAGAAGTTCACCGATCTCGGTTTCGTCTCCCTACCGGCGGTTCTGTGGAACAAACAGACAAATTCCCCGAATAAATTCTTGGGTTCGGGAATGATGCCGCCGAATGCGTACGTAACCTTAGAGCATGAATATATTTTACTCTTCCGGAAGGGCGGCATGAGACGGTTTGCCACGGATGACGAGCAAACACGCAGAAAACAGAGTGCATATTTTCTGGGAAGAAAGGAATGTGTGGTTTTCCGATATATGGAAATTCAAAGGCGTACGGCAGACGCTTGACTGCAGGAACACGAGAGGACGCAGCGCGGCCTTTCCATTCGAGCTGGCGTACAGATTGATCAATATGTACTCGATTCGCGAGGATACGGTCTTGGACCCCTTTGCGGGAACGGGAACGACGACGTGTGCATCGATCGCCTCCTCGAGAAACAGTATCGCATATGAAATCGATCCGGGTTTAGTGGAAACAATTACGGAAACCGTCGCAACGTCAAAAGCCGAAATCAACGGACGGCTACAAGAGAGAATCGAAACCCACCGGCTGTTTGTCGAATCCTACTCGAAGAAGAAGGAGATCATCCACTATAACGATTATTACCGCGTTCCGGTCGTTACCTCACAGGAGACCGAAATCATTCTGCCGCGGATACTTGATATCGATACCACCGACGACCGCACATTCGTTGTATCGCACGAATCGACGTTACAAAACATGTGATCTTTTATCCTGTACGCCGCACACCGACTCGTATCGGCCGTGCAACGCAATGAGCAGCTTCATCACCTGTCGCGCCGGGCCGGTTACAGACGGCAATGGGCCAAGATGCATATGAGCCCGCACTCTCTGTGCGGTCATATTTTTAGTACGTTCAGTGCTCCAAAGCTCTCAGGGCGCTTTGCAACGCCTCGAGCTCTTTTTCCGTCAACGCCTCACCCTCGAACGGTCCGGCGTGCTTGTCGAGCATGCCGTTGAGCCTGTTGATGTACTCGTTGATACGCCGTATGGACTCCCTCGATACGCGTATCTCCCGCAGTATGCCGTTCAGCCTTTCCAGATCGACATCCTGTCCGATCAGGGGAGGCGAAACCGGTTTTTCTTCTGCCGGGCGTTCTGGCACGAACGGCTCTTGTCCCTCCAAGGCGGCCGCATCAGCGGTTTCAAACTCTCCCGTGCCGCATATCCCGAGGATCATCGTAAAGGTGCGCGATTCACCCGGTTCGACCGAAACCGGCAGAAATAGCAGCGCCGCCGCACTGTCGTTCCTCGAATAGGGAAGCAGATCGAAACGCTTTTTTCTAGTCACCCTATACCCGAATCGTGAATCCGAAAGCGCCCGGTAGTTCGCAAATATGAGCTTGTCCGGGGCCGTCACGAGTCCTCCTTTTACAACTCCCATAAGGCAGAGCGGATCGTCTTTTGAGCCGGCTGAAAAAAAGCGTTGTGGAAGCTGTTCTTTCTCAAAAACCGTCTCATACTCAACCGGCGTGCCGCCCGAAATTTCAAAATGCACAAGCGTTTTCTCTCCGAGATAGGTATCGAAAACAGCCTCCATTCCCACCTCTGCCGCATACGCTAGCCTGTTCTCCACCGTGCACGTAATAAGCACGCCGTCCGCATTTTTCGTGTCCTTCCTTCTTACCAGCTCGAAACGCTCCTTCACCGATATGAGATCGTTCCGCCATACGGATTCGATACCTCCGTTCACGACCTCCGGCCTCGTAACGAACTCTCCGGTATTGTCTCCGAATACAAACGCATCACCGTTTGTATAGATCATAAAAAACGACGAAGGCGGCGCGTCGAAGAATAAAAGATCCTTTTTTCCTTTCTTTTCCGCTACGAAAAGGTGCAGCCTCCCTGTTTCCATATCGACTTCCACCCCGATGAATGCGCTGGAAATCCCCGCAGACGGCCTTTTTTGCTCCTCTTTCGTTCCGGAGCCTGAAGCGTCCGACTCCCCCCCCCCGCCTCCGGCGGCGCTGCGCGAGGAAGATGCGAAAAGAACGCCGTTGATACACAAAAAAAGCGCGAGTATGCGTAACAATTTGCGTTGCGGGCTACTCATTCGTGCCGCCTTCGATCTGACGTTTCGCCTCCATGATCGACTCATACTGGCGATCAAGCTCCCGTTCCTTCTTGTCGAGCGCCTGTTCCTTGAGACCGAGTACGTTCTCCCACGATAAAAGTTTTTCGATCCGTTCCTGCATGTCGCCCTGTTCGTTGGCTAATGCTTCGAGGGTGTCCACCTGGGTTTTCAGGTAGTCCAACTCGTTATTCAGCTTCGCTACCTCTTCCTTATATCCCGTTTCCCTCTCACGCAATCCGGCGAGCTCCTCTAAGAGTGCCGCCGTGTCCTCATCACCAGGTGTCGGTTCGGGCTGTTTCTGGGCAAGCCGCGCTTCGAGCTCCAGAAGCCGGAGCTTGAAGCGTGCGGCATCCGCCTTGTTGCCGTTCGGATACCGTTTGAGCAGCGTCTTAAACGAGCGTACCGCCTCATCCTGCTTCTTAAGAACGAGGAGGGCCTCGCCCTTCCAGTAAAGGCTGTTGTCCGCATAGCCCTGACTCGGATACAGGCGCACATATTCATCGAACAGACGGATAGCTTCCGTATTATTGTTTAAAAGAAGCTCACACCTCCCTAAAAGGTATAGTGATGCACTGTGGTATCCCCCCCCGCGGTATTTTTTCACCACCGTTTCAAACTTCTGTTTCGCCTTTTTGTAGTTCTTGAGGTAATAGTAGGAGCTGCCGATGTAGTAGAGACCCGCATCCGCATATTTCTTCGTCTTCATTACGTAGAGTAATCTCTCGAACTCGGAAACCGCATCGGTATACCTGCCCTTCTTATACAGCTCCACCGCAAGCGCATACTGGGCGTCCTCAACGGAAATGTTTCTCGGAAAAAGGGGTATCGGTATGCAGATTGCCGCGAGCAGGACGATAAGGATTATACGTACTCTTATTTTCATGGTAAAACCCCCCTCAAGACGCCTCGTTTTAATACAGCCGGACCTTCCATATAACATTCGTTACAGGAGAATACTATCCTGCATATGACCGGACTATCGAAGCCCTCAGTTTCTATAGTCGACATTAATAACGATCAGTTTAACATCTTTAAAACATTTGACAGGCCCCGATAAATCGTGTTATTATTTTTTCAATGGCAAGAGACTTCATTCTTCCTTCCTTTCTTCCCAGAAGAGTAGAGATATGGAATAACCTGTAATGGAAGACGATAAACAGTTGACGTTCGAGGACGACCCACTCTTTGTTAAGCAGAACCGCGTATACAAAATGCTAGAAGAGGGTATGTTCGAAGAGTCGATATCCCTCTTTAACAGCATTCTCAAGGAAAACCCCGATTATCCCGGCGCAACGGACGGCATCAGGATCGCGAAGTTCTGGTTGTCGAAAAAGAACAGACTGAAACGTTTTCAGAACGCATACGACAAGGGAAAACTTTTATTGAAGGAATGGAAGGACTTCGAGCGTCACATGGTAAAAAACAGCATCAGGCACGGGAGGTCGACGGTCGCGGTTCAGAAGTATATATTCAGTGGAATCATCGACTCGTTTACGGAGTCCTATACTGAGGGCGAGGTGCCGGATACCGGAGTCCTGATACAGATCGGCGACTGTTTCAAGAAACTCGGGAACTTCGAGAAGGCGATCGACATATATGAGTACACGAGATCGTTCAACAGCGAAGATCCGTCTCTCTTGGCGAAACTGGGGGACTGTTATTTCAGCATAGACGAGACATCGAAAGGAAAGGTTCTTTTCAGGGAGGCGTTCTTCATTGACCCGGGACGGATCGACCTCGACACCATCGAATCACCGCTGATACGGATGCTCTACGACAAGACACGCGAAGCCATGGGGGACGACGACGTCTCCTTATACTGGCTCCCGATTATTGCCGAGGTAAAAAGTGTATTTAATGTGAAACGGGAACCGAAGGCGGGGGAAACGGAAGCGCTCCGTGAAAAGATAACACTGTTGGAAAACGAGTATATCAACAACAGGAAGAAAAGACCGCTACTCGAGCCGAGGCTATTGAACCATTACTTCTGGCTCATCGACACATTGAAGATGACGGGAGGCAGCAGAAAGGACATAGAGTCCTCCCTGCAGCGGATCCACGAGATCAACCCGAAAATATTTACCCAGTACGTCATGTAGGGAATATGCCTTTGGCGAGTGTATGCCGCTTGGAAGCGCAAGCGGTTTGAAAGACCGATACGTTTCAGACGCCGGACGGTCCGGCCGTGTCATTTTCCGCGCCCACCCCGATAACTTGTCTTTTACCCCGTATTTTATTACTATTGTGATAGAGAAGAAAGAGTTGAGACGACCTGATTCAGGATGGAGAGAAAAATGAATGCAGATGCTGTTCAGAAACTGTCGGAATTGCTCAATGAGGAGAAATGGACACGGGCGACTCTCAACAATTATACGATAAAGAACTTCACCGACCTCGATGACACGCTGCGTCTCGGAAAGAAAAGCGGGACGCTACCCGAGATACGAGATCTCTGCTCGGATCACCTGAAACACACACCGAACTCCATTATCGCACTGTACGTAATGGGAAAGATCAATTTCGAGGAAGAAGCGCTGGACGAAGGCCACATCGAGAAGCTGATCCATCTCTTTACCGACAACAAACGGTTCAACATAGTCGAATTCCTCGCAAAGGAGACACTGAAGTACGGTGAGAACAAATACTCGCTTCTGGCGCTTTCCGCATGCCTGCATAACGAGACGAGGGAACCCGAGCTTGTCTCCGTCTGGGAGCGGCTGGTGAAGATAGACTACGAAGAAGCGGATATCACGAGAAAGCTGGCGGCCATTAAGGAGAAGGATAATAAGACGGAAGAGAGCGTCGACTACTATAAAAAAGCACTGCTCCGCTATCTTAAGAAGGGGATATACAACCCGGTAGAAGAGATCTGGCTCAAACTGGTTGACCTGATCCCGCAGGACCTCGGGTTCTTTCTCAATACCGAGCGCAGGATCTCCGAGCTCTTCGGAACGGAGAAATCCGCATTTCTCCTCTCCTTCTCCGTACCGTACTACCGGGAGAAGGGCGAATACGACGTCGCGATCGATCTTCTGAAGAAGATTCTGGAATATTCTCCGAAAGAACGGGAGGCGCGCGAAGAGCTTGTAAGCTGTTACTCGGAGAAGTACAAGGATCATTCGCACCTCGAAGAATATCTCGAGCGCAGCGGACTCAGGCAGCAGGGCGTCGAAATTCAGGATGCTATCGACACCTTCGAGAAGCATATCATATTCGACGTCGGTAACTATGTATTCCACCGTGCCTGGGGAATCGGCCTCTGTAAAGAGATAAAAGAGGAAGCGCTCATTATAGACTTCAAGGAGAAACCCAACCACCGTATGACGCTCCAGATGGCGCTCGGCTGTCTAACCATACTGCCCGAAGACCATATCTGGCTGCTCAAGGCTCGGGATCTCGAGGGGCTTCGCAAGAAGTTCATCGATGACGTGGAGGAAGGCCTCCGGATAATCATCAGAAGTAAAGGCAACCAGGCGACGGTGAAGGACTTCAAGGAGGAGCTCTTAAACGGCATCCTCTCGAAGAAAGAGTGGTCTAAGTGGTGGAACAAGGCCAAGACGATTCTCAAGAAGAATCCCTATTTCGGAACCGTCCCGGACAAGAACGATATCTACTTCATACGAAAGAATCCGATTTCCTTCGATGAGGACATCTCCAATCGATTCAACTCCGAGAAGGGTTTCGACAACCGGTTCGATCTCTTCAACGAGTTTACCACGAACAGTGATATAGATTCCGAATACTTCGAGGACATGCTCAAGTACTTTCTCGGTTTCATTACCTCGCCGGGAAATATGAACGAGAACACTCTGAAGAGCTATCTTCTCCTGAACAACCTGAAAAAGACATACAAGTACCTGCCGTTCGAATTCTCCATCGATTTCCGGGAGATCATGAACAACCTCAAGGATATCCATCTGTATCTTCCGCTTATTCCCGATAACGATCTCAAGAAGGATTTCCTCATAAATATAAAGAAGAATACGCCGGACTGGTCCGAAATATTCATCCGATGTTTCTATGAATACCCGATGAAGTTCATTCTCGACGACCTGATCGCCGAAGGGCATAAAAAGACCGTCGTCGAGATAATAGGCAATATCGTCTCGCATTATCGAGATTACACGGACATCTTCATATGGGTATGTAAAAATCTCCTCGACAGGCAGGGTGAATCGAAACTCGAAATCAATTTCGACGTGGCCATTATGGGACTCACCCACCTCATGGAGATCGCGAGCAGGGAACTGGTCAATGAGAAGAATGTCGTATACAACCGAAAGCTGTTCAACACCATTGTCGACATCCTCTTCAAGGACGATCTGCTGGTGAAATATATCGAACAGTCCGATGAGACGAAGGTGAAGAGGCTCATGCCTACGGTGCTCAACATCGACGAGATGAAAGACGAGTACATCATAAAGACGAGGTTTGCAATCAAGAGCGCGCACCCGAACATCGTATTCGAGAACGAGATCGAGAGCGTTGATACGAGCAACCAGCTCATCGTGACCCAGCGTTCTTACGAGCTGAAGCAGAACGAACTGAAGTATCTCATCGAAGTGGAAATTCCGAAAAACAGTACGGAAATCGGTGAGGCGATGGAAAAGGGGGACTTACGGGAAAACGCGGAGTACAAATACGCGCTCGAAAAACAGGAATTCTTGAAACAGCAGGTAAAGATACTTACCGACAATCTCAACCGGGCACAGATCCTGAAACCGGAGGAGATCAAGACCAACGTCATATCGATCGGGACAATGGTAACCATGAATGCCATAGACGACAACAAGACGGAGAAGTTCGTCATTCTCGGGCCCTGGGAGTCGGATCCCTCGAAAAAGACCATCTCCTATACGTCGCCGATCGGCGAAACGCTTCTGAACAAGTCGGTAGGAAATACGATCGAAATAGGCCCGAAAAAGAGGCGGTACAAGATTCTGAAGATTGAAAAGGCGGTGTTCTAGATCTTCTGTCTTCGGTCCGATCGACGACATGAGGACCGGGGGGGTCGAACCTGCAGTCTTCCGATCGTGGCCTCGGAGCGGACCTTCCTGATGAGTACGGGCACGAGGCTTCTTTCATACGATCCTACCCTGTCCGGATCGACATTCTCGATCGTTACCCTGATGTAGTTGTCGGTGATTCCCGTCAGGATCGAGCCGTGTACCTCACAGACGGCCTCCCGAGCCGTACCGATAAACCGCTCCCTGAAACTCCTGTCCATATCCCTGCCCATCTCGATGAGCCTTTCGCTTCTTCTTTTTATCACCTCTTGGGAAACCCCGTTGGGCAGGGTCGCACCGCTCGTACCGTTTCTTTTCGAGTACCGGAATACGTGCAGGGAGGCGAATTCCGCGGCACGTACCGCGCGTACCGTGTGCTGGAAATCCTCTTCGGTTTCCGTCGGAAAACCGACTATGAGGTCGGTTGCGATATGCGACTCGGGTTTTTTTTGCCTGACCTTCTCTATGAGGCTCATGTAGCGGTCGAGATCGTACGGCCTGTTCATCGCTTTGAGGACTCTATCGGAACCGCTCTGAAGCGGTATATGGAAATGGCCGACGACCCTCTTTTCCGGTATCACCTCGAAGAGCCCCTCCTCGAAGTAGGCGGGCTCCAGTGAGGACAGCCGTATCCGGATGCGCTCCGTTTTTAAAAGCACAAGCCGTATGAGCCCCGAGAGTCGAACGTTTCCATCCCGGTAGTCGCCGAGATTAATTCCGGTCAGCACGATTTCGGGATATCCGTTTTCTGCGAGTTTCCGGACGGAGGACACGATATCATCCCTCCCCCCGCTTACCGACCCGCCCCTGGCGATCGGCACCTTGCAGTAGGCGCACCGTGAATCGCATCCGTCCTGCACCTTCACGAACGCCCTCGACCTGGAAGGATACACCGATACATAGGAAAACGGCGAAGACGGTACACCCAAGCGAAAGGGCCGGTTTGCAAGACGCGCCGAGACGAGATCGACCAGCCGCGGCTTGTCTTTCATTCCCACTATCATGTCGACACCCTCGATCGCGGCTAAAACGTCGGGATCCGTTTGGGCGTAGCAGCCGGTGACGACGAGCAGTCCTCCGCTCTGTTTTCGTTTCGCCGCCTTATGAATGGTGTGACGTGATTTTCTGTCGCTTTTCTCGGTTACCGTGCAGGTGTTGACGACCACGATGTCGGCAGGCTCTCCGCTTCCGGTTTCCGCATTTTTGTACCCGGCATCTAAGAACCGCTGTAAAAGGGCCTCTCCCTCGTACTGGTTCAGCTTGCACCCGTGATTGAGGACAGTAACGGCTAATTTTTCTGGCATAACGGTCCGCCTTTTTCTCCAAGGTCGACGGATAGTCCCGGTTCATGGCCCCTTGGGCCACTGTACCGGTTCTTCAGTTTCGTCCCTTCTTCTTTATTTTCGTCATCCGGCACAGATACAACCGTATGCGGCGGGAGGTGGAGGGAGGTGGAGGGAAGTGGAGGGAGGTAACGGGAGATAGTGATGGATTACTGCGAGGAATATTCCTCCTCCTGTTCAGTCTGCTTGCTAATTACGCGGATCAGTGCTTCCTTCAAGCCCGGATCGTTTGGCTTCAGCGAAAGGGCCCGTTTATAGTCGGCTTCGGCCGACTTGAAGTCTAAAAGCCGCTCATAGGTTTCCGCCCTGTAGCGATAGAAGACATACTTGTCGTCATTCAGCGCGATACCCGCCGAAAACACCGTCTCCGCCAGTGCGTAACGGCCCTGTTCGAGATATACTCTCCCGAGATAATAGTACGTATACGCATTATCAGGGTCGATCGCGATCGACTTTTCGAAGAACGATACGGCATCGTTGTAGTGTTTGAATTCGAGGTGAGACCTTCCTATCGTAGTAAGGAACCTCGTGTCCTGCGGATTGATCGCAAGCCCCTCTTCACTGATCTCTATTGCCGCAGGGTACCGTCTTGTATAGTAGTAACACCATCCCAGCACCGCGTAGACATCGAGATTTTTCGGGGAGAGCTCCTTTTCCTTCAGCAGTATCTTCTCCGCCTCGTAGTACTTCCCTTTCTTGTAGAGCTCGTATCCCTGCTGGAAACTGGATATGAGAAGCGAGGGGACTAAAAAAAGCGTTGTGATAAAAAGAAGGTACGGGATTCTCTTCATGCAAACATACCTTTTAGCGCGTGTAATAGTACCGTGGGTATCAGCGCCGATCAACTGTATGGGATCGGGTCCGCCTCTATACAACTCGTGTTAGTCGTGAGCCTGCGATTCGACCACCTTCGGCCCCGCACCCTTATGCGCGTTGTATACCTGCGGTCCCATTGTGCATTTCCCGTTTAGTATACAGCCGCTTTCGACAATGAGGTCGGGCGTCTTAACGTCCCCGTTGAGCTCCGCCCCCCGTAAAAGCTCGATCTTATCGATTGCCTCGACGTTTCCTATGATTTTTCCGTAATTGGTAAGAACCCCGGTGCGTATGGTCGCCTTGATTACCGCATTCGGACCGAGGATGAGATGTCCCTCCGCATCGATTTCGCCGTCGAACTTCCCCTTGATCATGAGCGAGTTCTTGAACTTCATCGTTCCGGAAAAATCGATATCTTCAGCCAGGACGGTGTCGACATCCTTCTCTTCTATCATCTTCGATTCGTTGTTCTTGACCATCTCCCCGCTCCTTTACGAAAAAAAATGTATACGGCTTTCGGTATTCGAACCCTTCCTCCCGCCCTATAGCTTCTTTACCTTTTCGGGCTTCCATCTATGCCAGTCGACAACGAGCGCGGACGCCACGAACATGGATGAATACGTGCCCGCAATAACCCCGACGATAAGGGCAAACGCAAAACCCCTCATCGTCATTCCCCCGAATACGATCAGCGCGACGAGAACGAGCAGAGTAGTCAACGACGTTATCGCCGTTCGGGAGAGTGACTGGTTTATGCTCGTGTTTATGGTGCTTTCGTAATCGTCGTACGCTTTCTGGGACTTCAGATTCTCTCTCGCCCTGTCGAATACGACGATCGTATCGTTGAGCGAATATCCGATTATGGTGAGAATCGCAGCCAGGATATAGGTATCCATCTCCTTTCCGAAGAAGGAGATGAAGCTCACGACTATCAACACGTCGTGAACGAGTGCCACTATCGCTGCAACACCGAACCGGAATTTAAACCTGAATGTAGTATACAATAAAATAAGGACAATTGCAACGGCTCCCACGATATAGGATGTCCGCAGAAGATACGCCGATATTCTGGGACCGACTATATCCGTTCGCTCGAATACCGTATTGGACTCGCCGAACTCCTCTATCAATGCATTCTTGATATCGGAAATCACGCGGTCGTTGTCGCGTTCGTACGCCCTTGTACGAAGAAGAAATAGGTTTTTTACGGGGTCGTCGATTCTCTGGACGTCGTTTCCATATCCCGTTTCGACGAGGACGTTACGTACGTCCGCTATATCCACATCCTCGGTCGTTACCTCCACCCGGAGGATGTTGCCTCCTGCAAAATCGATCCCCATCCTCAACCCGCCCTGCAGCAGGATGCTCACAATGCCCGCTACGATGATCGCCGCCGACAGGAGATAGGTAAACTTACGGTACTTCACAATAGTAAAATCAGGAGAGCGAAACATATCCTACCCTTCACGTGCCGAATTATATTGACAGCTTCTTGACTCTGAACATATCGACCCCGACTGCGAACAAAAGCCTCGTTACGAATATGGAGGTAAACATATTGACTACGATACCGACGCTGAGAGTGACCGCGAATCCCTTGATCGGGCCGCTTACGAACTGCGAGAGCACAAACGTCGCAATCAACGTCGTGATATTCGCATCGAGTATGGTGCGGAAGGCCTTGTCGTATCCTCCCTGTATAGCGGCGTTCAGCGTTTTTCCGCTTCTCAGCTCCTCCTTGATTCGCTCGAAGATGATCACATTTGCATCGACCGCCATACCGACGGTGAGTATCATTCCCGCGATACCGGGCAGCGTGAGAGTGAAATTCAGCCAGGCGAGTATACCGAGAAGAATGAAGATATTGAGCGCTAGCGCGATATTCGCGATGATTCCCGACAGCTTGTAGTATACGAGCATAAAAAGAACTACGAGCGCCGCGGCGATATAGGCCGCCTTGACGCCAGCCTTTATCGTATCCTCACCGAGCGACGGCCCGATGGTGCGCTCCTCGGCAATCTGCAGCGGCACCGGAAATGCCCCGGCCCGAAGCACGAGCGCCATGTCCTGCGCCTCTTTCATGGTGAAATCGCCGGTGACGCGAACCTCTCCGCCCGGTATCCGCTCTCTGATCATCGGCATGTACAGCACCTTGTTATCGAGCACGAGGGCAAGCCGCTTGCCGACATTTGCCTCCGTAACCTTCGCAAAGAGCTTCGCCCCCTCGGTCGAGAGGGAAAACAATACTTCGGGCTTACCGAACTGGTCTGCGGCCACCTGGGCCTTTTTCAGGTAGCTCCCATCGAGGAGCACTTCGTCGTAGACCACGACCGCCCTCTGCCGTTCCATGACGTCGAACTCGTTCTTTTCCCATACATACCGGAGCTCGGACGAATCCGGGATAACGGAGCCGTCGATAAGGTTTCCGCCGCCGTCGAACATATCCCGCACGAGCTTGCCGCTCGTTTCCTCGTCGACTATCTTGAACTCCAACAGGCCTCTTCCCATGACCACGTTCTTGGCCCTGTCCGGGTCTTTCGAGCCGGGAAGCTCGACGACGATCCGGTCCTCACCCTGGGTCGTAATGGAAGGCTCGGACACGCCGAACTGGTCGATCCGGTTTCTCAGAATTTCCATAACACGCCGCATCGCGTCCTTGACCTCGGCCTGCGTGAGCTTTTCACCGCCCCGGCGCCGTTCCATCTCCTCGTAATCCGGCTCCAGGACCATATGTATGCCCCCCTGCAAGTCGAGTCCCAGGTTGATGATCCTCGAACGAAGCTTCTTCTTTTCCCTTATATCGAGCCGTTTATCCTCAGGAAGATACATCAGCTCCTCAGCGGTAAGATTGGTCAGATCCCTGTCCTCTTTACTATACCGGAAATACCAGATGTAGGTGGAGGAAAAACCCCAGACCGCAACGCCGACTACGATGAGTATTATCAAGATCCTGAAGATTTTGTTCATGGCCCTCTCTAGACTGCTGCAGGTTTATAGATGGAGCAGCTTCCCTGACATCCCGCGACGCTCCTGCTCAATACGTCGCATACGAATTACGGTATGGGATAAATACCGGCACGAGTGCTATTTGGATGTAGGGGTTTTCTCCTCTTGCTGCTTCTGTGATCGTGAAGAAACAACCTGGCTGATAGACGAACGGTTCACCTCAACCTTGACATTATCCGCTATCTTGATAATGACCGTGTTGTCCTTTACTCCCACGACCGTAGCGTGTATACCGCCCGACGTGACTATCTTATCTCCCTTCGAAAGCTGGCTGAGCATCGACTGATGCTGCTTCTTCTGTTTCTGCTGCGGCCGTATCATTAAAAAATACATCACCGCGAATATGGCGATGATCATGAAGATGAGAGACATAGGACTCCCGCCGCCGGAACCCTCTCCCTGAGTCTGGCCTGTCATACCGTACGCGTAGAGTAGATTAACCATAAATACCTGTCCTTTTTCAGTTTTTTTTCCAACAAACTCGAAAAAAGGTACAATAACAAGCAGGTTACGTCAAGCATTTTTACCTGCCGCCTCCTGTCCACGGCCCCTCTCCCGCGGCGGGGGTGTTTTGTATTGACTTGCCTCACCATAGCTGCTATGCTGTTCGCAGGCAACGGAGGTAATGATGAAACAATCAACACAGCTACGAATACTATCAGTAATTGTTCTTGTAGTACTCGCATTCGTCGATGCCATCCCCTATACGTCGATCGCTGCGTTGGGCGGCATCGTCATCATCCTCTTCAGACCGAAAGGTTTCTTGACCTTCATCGAGAGGATCTACGAGTAACGACCCATAAAACACTTTCCGGACCCGACCCGACGGTGATATCTTCGTCACGACGCTTTCAATACGCAGAAAAAAGGAGGCGTACCGCAGATGTTCAAGATCAGAACACTCAACCCCATCTCCCGCATGGGGCTCGAACAGTTGCCTGAGGAATACTACGAAGTATCCGACAGTTTCAGAGACCCCGATGCGATCCTCGTGAGAAGCTACAAAATGCTCGACATGGAGCTTTCTCCTACTTTAAAGATAATCGCCCGTGCAGGGGCGGGGACCAATAATATACCGATCGACAGGTGCACGGACCGTGGAATAGTCGTCTGCAATACACCGGGTGCCAATGCAAACAGCGTAAAGGAACTGGTACTGGCGGCACTTTTTTTTTCATCCCGAAAGATCATAGAAGGCGTGACCTGGGTGAATTCCCTTAAGAAAGAGATGGGCGAAATAACGAAGCTCGTCGAGAAGGAAAAGTCACGGTTCGCAGGTCCCGAGATCAAAGGAAAGACGCTCGGCGTCATCGGACTCGGAGCGATAGGAGTAATGGTTGCGAACGATGCGCTTGCCCTGGGAATGCGCGTAATCGGCTATGATCCTTTCATCTCGATCGAATCCGCCTGGGGTCTTTCCAGAAACGTCATACGTGCAAAAAGTCTGGACGGCCTTCTGGGAGAATCGGATTACCTTACCCTACACGTGCCGCTCGACGACGCCACCGAGGGGATGATATCGAGCAAAAGATTCAAAGCGATGAAGCGGGGGGTCAGGATCCTCAATTTTTCCAGGGGCGGGGTGGTACGGAACAAAGACCTGGCAGCGGCGCTGAAAGACGGAACGGTAGCCTCCTATATAACCGATTTCCCGGACCCGGAAACCCTGTCGATGGAGCACACGCTCGCGATCCCGCATCTCGGCGCCTCCACCCCCGAAGCGGAGGATAACTGCGCCGTCATGGCTGCATGTCAGACAAGAGAGTTTTTGGAGTGGGGAAACATAAAAAATTCGGTAAACTTTCCCGATTGCGAGATGCAGTTCTCGGGCAACAGGAGAATCCTCATAAGCAACAGGAACATACCCGGTGTCGTAGGACAGATCACGAACATCATGGCGCAGGAGAAAATCAATATCGCCGATATGCTCAACCGATCAAGGGAGCACGCCGCGTACAACATCATCGATATCGACGGCGATATCTCCCACGAGAGCATCTCCCGCATTCAGGCTATCGAAGGAGTCACCGGGGTCAGAGTGCTCTATCTTCAGGAATAAAGATAGTAAAAGAGGCGGTTTTTCGCGCCGCAAATGCACGCACTGAGGGACGTTACAGGTGCTTCTGTGCGAGCTTCCAGCCCGCAATCGTCATACCGTCGGTAATCTTTCCCCGCTCGACCAGTTTATCGATCTCATCGGGGGACAGGCTCACCACTTCTATCTCTTCCGTCACGTCCGGACGTTGTCCGACTTCACTAAGCCCCCATGCGACGAATACCGTACAGAACTCGTCCGAAAGACCGTTGTACGGAAGGAATCGTCCTGCTCGCTTGAGCTTCTGGCAGTCGAATCCCGTCTCTTCGACGAGCTCCGCCCGCGCCGCAGCCTCATCATCCTGGCCGTCCTTGATGCCGCCGCAGGGAAGCTCGAGCGAGACGCTGTTCGTGAGGTAGCGATACTGCCGTACGAGGATAATTTTTCCATCGCTTGCAACGGGGACGATAAGTGCGCTCCCATTCGTGTGTAAATAGAAGTAGTTGCCGCGCCTGCCGCCCGTCATCTCGAACTGGTTATGGAAGATACTCATCCATGGAGTCGAAAAGACCTCTTCGGAGAGAAGCGTCTTCCATGAACGGAACTTTCTCGCCATTGTGAACAATCCAACTTTCCGCAGGTCGTTGCATCGGAAGGTCCGGCCATCTTTCAATACTTACGCCGGTTTCCGGAAATTACAGAAACACGTTTTTACATGGTAAAAAACGGCCCTGCCCGCCGTTCTCAGACTAGACTCTGTACGATTTCGACCGCAGTAGCGGCGTCCGGCGCGTACCCGTCCGCCCCGATCTCGTCCGCATAGCTCTTCGTGAGAGGAGCGCCGCCCACGACGAACTTCGCCTTGCAGTCCTTCGCCTGCGCAAGCTCGATGACGCTCTTCATATTGACCATCGTAGTCGTAAGCAGGGCACTGAGCCCGACGACGTCCGCTTCCTCCGCAATTGCGGTCTCTACAAACTTGTCGGCATCGATATCGACTCCGAGGTCGACGACCTTCCATCCGGCTCCTTTCAGCATCATACCGACGAGATTCTTTCCTATATCGTGCAGATCCCCTTTTACCGTACCGATGACGAACGTTCCCTTCGCCTTCACTCCCGATTTCGCCAGCAGGGGCTCGAGGATATCCATTCCCGCATGCATCGCGCGCGCGCTCACCAAAACCTCGGGTACGTAGATTTCACAATTCTTGAACCTCACGCCGACGACCTCCATGCCCGCAATCAGTCCCTGATCGAGTATCTTCTTGGGCTCTATATTCTCGTCAACGGCGGCTTGAACTAGTTCCTTCACCTTATCCGCGTTCCCTTCGATAAGTGTCTCTGCAATCCCTTTGAAATCTGCCATCACTCCTCCTCCCCGAAAAAGTAAAGAAACTGCCTTCAGCGTTTAATAATATACAACTATGACAGCCACGTCAATACAATGTGTTCATTAAGATTCGGCACACGACGCCGGTCGTCCTTTAGATATGCGTCTATATTTCGGTTGACCGGAATCCCCGCCCGATATATAATCGTAAAAAAGCGAGTTATGTACTAGGCATAAGCCACCCAGACTCGTACGGGTCTCGGTGGCTTTTTTTTTAAGGAGGAATACTATGTGGTCCCGTCTTGCAGTGATTCTGTGCTACCTGTTTGCAACGCTTCTATTCGGTATCGCTTTCAGAAAAAAGGCGAAAGAGGGAAGGATCGAGTTCTACCTCGCCGGTAGAAACGTATCGAAACTATTACTCTTCTTTACCATGGCTGCGACGAACTTCAGCGCGTTCACTATTTTCGGTTTCTCGGGGGCGGGTTTCCGTATGGGTTATTCGTTCTATCCTGTTATGGGTTTCGGAACCGGCTTCATGGCCCTCTCTTTCTTCATCATCGGTCAGAAGATACTCCTGCTTTCGAAGGAGAGAGGGTACTTGACCCCCTCCGATTTCATCGGCGACCGGTACAACTCGCCTTTTTTAAAACGGCTCTTCTCTCTCGTGATGGTGGTATTCACCCTGCCCTACATCGCAATACAGGCAATCGCCAGCGGAACGTCGCTGGAATCGCTTTTCGGCCTGCCCTATCTCGCCGGTGCGGCGCTCGTCACCCTGTTCATTGTCGCCTACGTGAGTCTCGGAGGGCTGCGATCGATCGTATGGACGGACCTCATACAGGGGCTAATGATGGTTGCCTTCACCACGGCAAGCTTTATCATCATAGTCCGGGGCAGTGGAGGGTTTGCCGCGTCGCATCTCAAAATAATGAATTCTTTCCCGGAGGCCTTCGCACGGCCCGGGATCAACGGACCGATGGTGCCGGGAATGTGGGCCGGGTACATGCTGCTCTGGTTCTTCGCCGATCCGATGTTTCCGCAGCTCTTCCAGCGGTTCATGATTGCAAAAGACCAAGCCGCGCTGAACACGACGATGGTTTTGTACCCGATCATCACCACCTTTCTCTTCTTCCTCACCGTATCGATAGGCGTACTCGGCAGGGGAAGCTTTCCCGGGCTCGATGCCGGAGCCTCGGATACGATATTCCCTCTTCTGCTTTCCAGGTACGCGGGTGGCATCTTGAGCACCCTTCTTCTCACGGGGAGTATTGCGGCACTCATGTCGACAATGGATTCCCAGCTTTTGACGCTCACCTCCATGATCACCTCGGACTTCTTCGAGAGAAAAAAGAAACGCATACTCACCGAAAAGCTCACTATTATCATTCTCGGGCTTTTAGGGTTTTCCATCGCGATCCGGCCCCCCGGGACAATCCTCGATTTTATCAACAAGACCACCTTCAACGGTCTTGCAGTACTTGCCCCGACGGTCTTGGGCGGGCTCTACTGGAAAAAAGCGAACCGTTACGGCGCGACCGCAAGCATTTTTGCGGGCGAGGCGATGGTGATACTCTACTATCTCAATACGATCAAAACACCCGGCATACATCCCATCATACCGATACTCGGGGCCGCCGGTGCGGTCTTTATAGGGGTGAGCATCCTGTCGGATTCGGGGAGGGATAACAGCGGCATCGTGTTCCCGGTGAGAAGAAAGGCGCTATGCTGGGCACCCGTCTTTATCGTACTGTTTTTGCTCGGCAACGATTTCTGGGCGTGGGGGAGGACTCCTGTGACCCTCTTCGGGCTCCCGCTCTGGATATGGTACTTTTTTCTTCTCGGCGTGCTTCTTTCACTCGTATTCAAGCTCTTTTCCCGGTCCATGGAAAACGATCGCTGAAGCGATTACGATCGCTGAAGCGATTACGATCGCTGAAGCGATTACGATCGCCCAAGGCGTTCCGGTTTTCGGAGGCGGCGCGGGAGTCTTGAATACCGGTTTATGACAGCCGTATCGGGTCCACATGCACGAAGGCGTAATCGACCGCCGGTACTCCTTCGAGCATCTCCTTCACCCGCGCGGCAATATCGTGAGACCGGGCCGTTGTCTGGTTTTGATCCACTTCAATATGGATCTCTATCTGGATGAAATTGCCGAGATAGTGAGCCTTGACCTCGTTCAGGGCCAAGACGCCGTCTACGCCGAGGGCTAGCGTCTTACAACGGTCCACGATCGCAGGCGGCGGGATTTTCCCCATTAAAAAGTCCACGTTCTCGACGCCTATCCTGAAACCCGAGTATACGATAAAGCCGCCGATAAGAAACGCGATCACCGTATCGAAGACCGGATACCCGAGTCTCATGAAAATGCTTCCGACGAGTACCGAGCCCGACACGAGAATATCGTTCCGGTGGTCTATCGAGGACGCAAGAAGGGCGGGACTCTTGCTGATCCCCGCCTCTCTTCTGAAAAGGATCGTGAGAAATACTTTCAGTAAAACGCTTGCCCCGACGATCACGAAAACGAGCAGGTCTATCTTCAGCTCTCTCGGTGTGAAGAAGCTTTCGAACGCACTTCTCAAAACCTCGAATCCGAGTATCGCCGCGAGCACGGCCACGATAAGCCCGGCAATCGGCTCCGCCCTGTGGTGCCCGAACGGGTGGTCCGCGTCGGCGCTTTTCGTTCCGATCCTCACCGCAACGAAGATCGCGACCGATGCAACGATGTCGGTGAGGGAATTGAAAGAATCGGAGAAAAGCGCGAGACTTCCCGATTTTATCCCGCCCGAGAGCTTGATCGCAAACAGTACGGCATTGAGCGCCATACCCACAACGGTGATCTTTACGGTCCGCTTCATATACATAGTAACATACTTGGATCTTTTTGGATGTGGTAGTACTATATAATGGAAGCGGTGCGAAAAACAAGCTCCGGGCTTGAAGGGTACGGCCGTATGCTGACGATACGATTATTTTTTTCGAAACGGCTTTTTCGGTCATTTTTCGGTAGCCTGTCTACGCGATGATAGAGCCGTCGGGATACCCCGGCATAGGGGTAGATATGACTCGGTACATATACCGCGAGAGGGATACCGATAGCTGAAGCGGAGGGAAAGCGGGATGATCGTATCTATCATTGCGGCGATGTCGAAAAACAGGGTAATAGGTAATAACGGTAAAATCCCCTGGCATATACAGGAAGATATGCGTTTTTTCAAGCGGAAGACCAGAGGGCATACGGTCATAATGGGAAGAAAAACTTACGAATCGATAGGAAAACCGCTATCCGATAGGATCAATATCGTTCTTTCGAAGAACAGTGAATTTCGAGCGCCGGGAGCGATCGTCATTCCCTCGCTCGAGGCCGCGCTCGAACGCACCGCAGTAAACGAGGATGAAGTTTTTATAATAGGGGGCGAGAAGGTATACGAAGAAGCGCTAAAGAAGGCGGATAGGATCTATATCAGTCTTGTAGAGGAAGACTTTACGGGCGATACCTTTTTCCCCGAGATTACCGGTCCGTTCGAAGAGATATCGAGAAAATCCTACGATACGAAACCGCCGTTCACGCGTATCGTGCTGAAAAGAGGAGGCACCTGAAACGATGAACGGCCCGCATCGACACGGTTTTCAAAATGCCGTTCTCAGCCGAGCAGTTTTTCAAGCCTCTCGAGGGCCTGGCCGATATAATCGGAGTTCGGGCAGCTGAGTATTATGGTCTTATACAGTTTAATGGCCTCGCTTCTCTTTCCGTTCCATTCGATATCTCTCGCCTCCTTTAGAAGGCGTATCGCCTCCGTGTTGTCTTTCCGTTTCTCGTCTGCAATCGCGCTCTGAGTAATGCAGGAGGTCATCCTCGTCACTGTGTGCTCGGTATCGAAGGGCGGAAGGTCCAAGAGGAGGAGCTTCCGGTAGAGGTCGCACGCCTTGTCATATTCTCCACGCTCCTCCATCCGCGCCGCACGCTCGAAGAGCAACGTAATGTCTTCCCCTAATTCGAGCTTTTGCAGCACCTCGCGCTCGATCTCGATATTCGTGCGGGCTGCCTCCGTCAATTCTGAAAGGAGCGGTTCCATGAAGTGATCGTTCTTCGTTTGTTCCGCAAGCGCGATCACATCCAGATAGTCCTCGCCTAAGTAGCTCATCTTTATCTCAGAAAGCCAGTCTTTTTCCTCGAGATGCGCGTTTCTCTTTTGAAGCTCGCTTGCGCTTCCGAGCAAAAGAAGAAGGAGGCTCTTCTGCTCCAAGAGCCCGGCCTCCTGCAGCAGGTCCCTGGCGCGGCCGTATTCTCCGCGTCCGATGAAAAACGCAGCCCTTTCGGTATACTGTGTCCGGGCCGATTCCAGCACCTCGCCGCCTGTGAACAAAGAGACCGGGAGCGCTGTACCCGTCATACGCCTGATATAGCCGGACAGCTCGTCGATCTTCTTTGAATGCTCCGCCTCCATGGAAAGCATAGCCGTACGCCGTGTCTCGTACATCGTCAAAAACGCTTCCATTCTCCGGCCGAGATCCCCGGCGAACCTCAACCGGTACCGTTCGAGGTAGCCCGAAGCGCGCAGGTCGCCGAGGATCTCCTCGAGCGCGAATGAGGATATACCGGCGTCGTAGCGCTCTTCTTTCTCGGCCATTCGTTCTATGAAGAGATCGCGTTTCGTATCGAGCCGGCATATCATATCCCGGACTTCGGTGAGCTTTTGCGTTTCCTTTTCCAGAAGACGGAATGCATCCCGTATAAGCGCCGACTTCACGGCCTCGGAAAGGTACGAAGCGACCAACGTCTGCGAACGCGACGTTTTTCCCGTAAATAGCCGTTCAGCGGTACGTTCGAGGTCTTCGCTTCGAAACGTCACCCCGTACACAGCGGCGGCAAGTATCGAAACCGATACGAACAACAACAGATACGGCGCCGCTTTCGAGTCCTTTTTCTTCATATTTCCCTGAAGACCGTAATTCCGAGTATCCTTTCCTTCTCTCCCATTATCGGAACCTACCGCTTTCATTATTATTACTAATATGACGGCGTGGCCTTTTCGCGTACCGTTTAATACGCACCAATAATTTCTTGAATCCGGGCTCACTTTCTATTTATATTATGGAAAAAAGAGGAGAATATCTATGTCCGCGATAGAGAGTATAGTGGCAAGAGAGATTCTTGATTCACGGGGAAACCCGACGGTGGAGGTGGATGTGCTGCTCGAGTCGGGGGCCATGGGCCGCGCGTGCGTACCGTCAGGCGCATCCACCGGTGAATACGAGGCCGTAGAGCTGAGAGACGGCGATATGTCACGCTACCTCGGCAAGGGGGTCTTGAAGGCCTGTGAGAATATCAATGACGAGATCGCACCGGAGCTTCTGAGCTACGATGCCGCGCTTCAGGCCGATATAGACGGCATCATGATCGAGCTCGACGGGTCCCCGAACAAGGGAAAGCTCGGCGCAAACGCGATACTCGGGGTTTCGATGGCGTGTGCGAAGGCCGCAGCCCAGGATGCGGGGCTCCCGCTGTACCGGTATATCGGCGGCGTGAGCGCCCGGGAGCTCCCGGTTCCGATGATGAACATCTTAAACGGCGGCAAGCATGCGGACAACAACGTCGATATCCAGGAATTCATGATCGCGCCTCACGGCGCATCCAGCTTCAGGGAAGCGCTCCGTATGGGGGCCGAGGTCTTCCATTCGCTGAAGTCCATCCTGAAAAACATGGGCCTCTCAACCGCGGTCGGTGACGAGGGCGGATACGCACCGGACCTCTCGTCCAACGAGGAAGCGCTCGAAGTCATTATGAAAGCGATAGAAAAGGCGGGCTATAAACCGAAGGAAGATATTCTCATCTGTCTCGACCCGGCTGCAAGCTCCTTTTTCGAGAACGGCAAATACAACCTTCAGGCGGAAAAGGACCCGATCAAGGACTCGAAGGCCATGGTCGCCTTCTACGAGGATCTCATTTCGAGGTACCCGATCATCTCCATTGAGGACGGTCTCGCCGAGGACGACTGGGACGGGTTCAAGCTCATGACCGAGCGTCTCGGAAACCGCATTCAGATAGTGGGCGACGACCTCTTCGTCACGAACACCGAGCGGCTTTCACGCGGAATAGCTGAAAAGGCGGCGAACTCCATCCTCATCAAGCTCAACCAGATCGGCACGGTGACGGAAACGATAGAGGCGATCGAAACGGCGAAACGGGCCGGCTTCACCGCCGTCGTCTCTCACCGCTCGGGTGAGACGGAAGACCCCTTCATCGCCGACTTCGTGGTAGCGATGAACACCGGACAGATCAAGACCGGATCCGTTTCCCGCTCCGAACGTATCGCGAAGTACAACCAGCTTCTTCGGATTGAGGAGGAGCTCGGAGACTCGGCCGTGTTCGCCGGCAGGAACGTGTATTACTGCATTAAATGAGCAAGATATAGGTATTGTTGAAATAAGGGATTAGGGGTTGGGGGGTTGGGGGGGTGGGGTTTGTGAAAACCCTGTAAGCGGACTCCTGTCCCTTTTTAATAGAGCCAATGTCGAGTTTTTATCGCTAAATCCTTATATTTTGAATAATTACAGAGGTTGTCATATAAATATTAAAAACTCGAATTTCAACCTAATAGTAAAAGGGCCGGGGACAATATAGTTGTAAAGTTCCCTGCCTCATCTTCCCCCCATCCCCTAATTCCTATACCCGTTTATCAACATATCCTCGGAAGCTGGGCCCCTTTGGGCATCGTAACGACCCTGCTCGTCCCGTACGCGGTTCGGACTGTGACCCGCGGCTTTCCTTCAGCGACCGCACCGATAACCGCGGCGGCGGCGCCCTCCGGATACCGTCTCATGGCTTCGAGACAGCGTCGGGCACCTTTTTTTGGGATTACGACGATCATCTTCCCCTCGTTTGCCATAAGAAGGGGGTCCATGCCGAAGAGATCGCACAGGCTGGAAACCGGACCCTCTACCGGTATTGCTTCCTCCTCGAGCTCGATACCGAGACCGCACGACCGCGAAATCTCGACCAGCACCGCGCCCACCCCGCCTCTCGTCGGATCGCGTGCGCATCTGGTTTCAGGCACCGCCTCGAGCACGGCGCGCATCAACCCTGAGAGGGGCGCACAGTCGGAACGTATATCGGAGCCGAGCGAATACTCCTTCCTCGCGGCCGTGATCGCCGCTTCATGATTCCCGACCGGACCGTTTATGACGAGCAGGTCGCCGGGCTCGATCCTGTCGACCGTAAGATAGCGATTGCGCTCGACGATACCGACACCCGCCGTCGATATATAGATGCCGTCACACTTCGTACGCTCAACGACCTTTGTATCACCGGTTATAAGAGGGACAGGCACCGAGTCAGCGGTTTTTTTCATGGATACGAGAATACGCTCGAGTTCATCGATGGAAAAACCCTCCTCCAATACGAGCCCGACGGAAAGCGCAGCAGGTTCGGCGCCGGTGGTGAGAATGTCGTTCACCGTTCCCGAAACCGCGAGCTTCCCGATATCGCCTCCGGGAAAGAAGCGAGGCGAGACTACGTAACTGTCCTGCGTCATGACGAACCGGCCGTTCGATCCGGGGATACGTGAGGCGTCTTCGAGCCGTGCGAGCTCGCTGTTGTCGAAAATCGGTGCTATGACCTCCTCCACGAGACTCCGTGCGGCTCTTCCTCCCCCGCCGTGGGCCAGCATCACACTCCTCTTTTCCATCTGTCCTCCTCACCTACCGTCTTCCGTTTACCGCCCGATCGATCCGCACCTTCGAAAGGCGATAGACGACCGGCTTTTTCCCGTACATCCGTGATTCCGTTTTAAACCCGTACCGTAAGAATGAATTTACACGAACCAGCATCGGGCCCCGTTGTGCACGATCGTGTCTTCCATCAAATCAAAACCGTTAGACAAAAGCTGTTTCAGTTCATATGCAGCAGACCTGCATCGCCGTCTGTTTCAAATACAAGCGTATTTGTGTATTCCATCAAAGAAAACGCATTTGACGTACTATATCAAGCGAGATAAATGTATAGACGTTTGCTGTAGTGCATATTTCAAATACAAGCGTATTTGTGTATTCCATCAAATAAAACGTATTTGACGTACAATATCAATCGCGATAAATATATAGGCGTTTGCACTACGCAGTATGAATGCGAAGCGTTCAAACTGCACTAGTGCGTATTTCAAATACCTTTGTATTTGAAATACGCACTACAAGATCCTTCCGACGAAACCATGCACGGTCCCACGGGACGATCGGGTGTGCAGCGGTTACCGAAAAGCCCGCACTCCGGCGGAAGGATCAGCCCTTTCAGGACGTCGCCGCATCTGCACCCCGGAGGCTCCTCGACCTGTAAAAGCCGGATTCCGAAACGCGTCAGCGCGTCGTACTCACGATATTCCGGACGAAGTACGAGCCCGCTTAGAGGGATTGTTCCTATGCCCCGCCATTCAGCGTCGCATTCCTCGAACACGGTATCCGCAGTACGCCGCGCCGCCTCGTTTCCTTCGGGACGCACCGCGCGTGGATAACAGTTCGAAACCTCGTGTCTTCCGCTTTTAATCTGTTCCGTCAGGTCGCTGATTGCGAGAAGGATATCCACCGGTTCGAAGCCTGCGACCGTACAAGGGACCCCGTGCGTACTGCTGACCGCCCTATAGGCATCGGACCCGATGATCACACTCACGTGTCCGGGACAGAGAAACCCTTCTATCCCGACCTCCCCTAATCTCATGAGTGCGTCCATTGCAGGTATCACGAGCCTGTTCGCGACGAGAAAGCTCACGTTTTCAAGGCCCCGTTTTTTTACCTCCATCACCGCGAGCGCCGTTCCCGGTGTCGTAGTCTCGAACCCGACGGATATGAAGACAAACTGCCTGTTTCGCTCCTCATCCGCCATCCGAAGCATATCGTATGCGGAGTAGAGCACTCTGACGTCCGCTCCCTTCGACCGCATAACCTCCAGGCTGGATTTCGAGCCCGGCACGCTCAGCATGTCTCCGAACGTCAGCACGGACACCGTTTTCGTACCCGCAAGCCCTATGGCGGCGTCTATGATCGAAGCCGGCGTGACACACACCGGGCAGCCGGGACCGGAGAGCAACACGAGACCTTTCGGAAGAAGCCCCCGAAGCCCGTACCGGGCGATCGCCATCGTATGGGTGCCGCAGACTTCCATGATCTTGTGCTCACCCCCGGGATAAAAGGAGTATATCCGTTCCGAAAGCATCCGCACTCGCGCACTGTCTTTGAAACCCGAAAGGTCGCCGGGCTTGAATCTCTCACCCATCTTCCGTCTCCGCTTTGAAGAACTCCTCCAAGAGATCGAGCGTTGCCTGCGCTTCTTCCTCGTCGACGACCTGGATTGCAAATCCCGCGTGGAGCAGGACCCAGTCACCCGCCTTTGACTCCGGTACGAGCTGGAGCCCGACCTCCCTCGTCACCCCTCCGAGCTCCACCTTCCCCGTGTCGCCTTCTTTATAAAGGATCTTACCTGGTATTGCAAGACACACCTCTACGCACCCCCCTTTTGACCTGCGTTGTCATGAATCATTGCGAGTGCCGCCGCTGTCTGACCGAGCGCGATACCACCGTCGTTGGGCGGCACCATCCTGTTCGTAAACACGGCAAACCCCCTGTTCTTCAATCTATGAAAAAGGCCCTCCATGATGAGCCTGTTTTGAAACACCCCTCCCGAGAGCGCCACCTTTTTGAGTCCTTCGCTCTTTCTGATCCTGTCGCACATCTCTACGGTGGACCGTATCACTGTTTCATGAAACCGCCGTGCGGACAGCGGCACGGGGACGCGGTTTCTTCTATCCTCCGCGATACAGCGGATCGTTTCCTCGAACCGAATAATGTTCGCGTCGTCTATGCCGAACGGATAGGCTTCGGAAACGGTTTCGACCCGTTTCGCCTCCTCCTCTAAAAGAATCGCCCCCTGCGCATCGTACGCCGGAACGCTGCAGAGACCGAGCATCGCGGATACCGCGTCGAAAAGCCGCCCGCATGAGGAGGTAAACGGCGAATTGATATCCTTTTTTAAAAGCTGTTCGTAGCGTTCGGCCCTCTCCCGGCGCGGCGGCGTCAGAAAATCGAACCCGGGCACTTGTCGCAGGGTTCCGTACGCCCTGCAAAGCCACGCCACCGCCATCCGCTCTATTTCGAGTATGCTGCGCTCCCCTCCAGGCATCGGCACGTAATCGAAATGCCCCCATCTTCTGAACGTCGCGCAGGATGCGATGAGAAACTCCCCTCCCCAGATGCATCCGTCGTCGCCGTATCCCGTTCCGTCGAAAGCGACTCCGATGACCGGTCCGTCCTCCCCGCGCTCGGCGAGGACCGACGCGATGTGCGCGTGATGGTGCTGTACGTAAAACAGTGGGATTCCGCTCTCCTTCGAGCGCTCTTCCGCATACAGCGTGCTGGGATAATCCGGATGGCGGTCGCACACAACCGCTTCGGGCCTTACCCTGAACATTCTTTCAAGGTCGCGTATCCCGCTCGTGTACGCATCGATGCTCGCCGCGTTGTCGAGATCGCCGATGTATTGACTCATATACGCCGTTTTATCACGAAAAACAGCGAAGCTGTTCTTTTCCGAGGCTCCGGACGAAAACAGGTGCGGCCCGTCAGTCTTCAGTTCTATACCCCCCGGCACCCAACCCCTCGACCTTCTGAAGAAAACGGCGTTCCCCTCGACGACCGTCACGACTGAATCGTCGCACGGCCGCTGAATGCCCCGGTCATGGGTGAGAATTGCATCCGCTATCCCCTGAAGGCCGGTAAACGCCTCGTCGTCTTTGTAAAACAGCGGCTCTTCGGACAGATTGGCGCTCGTCATAACCAGGATACCGGGTCCGTCTCGAAGTAAAAGATGATGTAGCGGCGTATACGGCAGCATCACCCCGAGGCGGTTCGTATCGGGGGCGACGGACGGTGATAGCGTGATGCCTGGCTTCTTTTCGAGGAGGACTATCGGCCGGCCGCAGGATAAAAGGAGGTCTTCTTCCCGCCCGTCGATACGGACAATCCCCGCGGCTGTTTCGAGATCGCGCGCCATGAGGGCGAACGGTTTTTTCGGCCTTTTCTTCCGGCACCGAAGTGTCTCGACCGCACGGCTGTTTTCCGGATCGCACGCGAGGTGGTACCCGCCGAGCCCTTTCACCGCGACGATCCCACCCTCTTTCAGCAGAACGATGCAGTCGGACAGCGGGTCGTCATGTATCGTTTTCCCGTCAAAAAACACAAGCCGCACCGCGGGACCGCATGCAGGGCAGGCGTTGGGCTGCGCGTGATACCTGCGGTCTGCGGCGCTTTCATACTCACGCCTGCACGGCCCGCACATCGTATACTCGCTCATCGTGGTATTCTTTCTGTCGTACGGGATGGTCTTGAGTATCGTATAGCGCGGCCCGCAGTTCGTGCAGTTCGTAAACGGGTACCGGTACCTCCTGTCGTGCGGATCCATGACCTCTTTCAGGCAATCGCTGCAGGTGGCGATATCGGGGGAAACCGGTGTGAATCCCGCCCCCTTCTCGCTCTCGAGGATGCTGAAGCCTTCGAGGCCGATAGAGGGACGCCATTTCAATGAGCTTTCAGTAATGACGGCGAGATCCGGCGGGGCGTCGATAATCTGCCGGTAGAAACGCGAGATCTGTTCCTTGCGGCCTTCCACCTCTATCACCACGCCCCGGTCGGTATTCTTCACCGATCCGGCGAGATTATGCCGGCGCGCATATCTGTAGACCGTCGGACGAAAGCCGACACCCTGTACTATTCCGCGAAAATAGATCGTGGCGCCTGACAGGGTATCATCGTTCATGAAAGAGGACATTTTACGGAGAGACCCGGGAATGTTCCGTGATCCAGTCGACGAATTCACGGAGCCCGGAACCGTCCCGTGCGGAGACGGCGATGATATCAGCCTCGGGCCGCAGCTTTTTCACTCCCTTTCTGAAATACTCCTCACGGAAGTCGGTGCTGGAAACAAGATCCATTTTATTCATGAGAACGAGATCCGCGGTACTGAACATCGAGGGGTATTTTTCCGGCTTATCGTCCCCTTCCGTGATGGACGATACGATGATCCTTCCCTTTTCACCGAGCAAAAATCCTGCAGGACACACGAGGTTACCGACGTTTTCGATGAAAAGGAGGTTAATCGTATCGAGATCGATCGTCTCCATCGCGGTGCGTACCATTGCGGCATCGAGGTGACAGGCGCCGTTTGTATTGATCTGGGATGACTGGACTCCCGTTCTTGCGATACGCTCGGCATCGTTCGCAGTAGCCAGGTCTCCTTCGATCACGGCGACGCCGTGGGTCTCTGTAAGCATGGGTATGGACCGCTCCAACACCGCGGTCTTCCCGGCTCCGGGAGACCCCATGATATTCCAGGCAACAATTCCCTTCTTTCCAAGAAGGGTTTCGATATCCTTTGCAAGCAGGTCGTTCGCCTTTAGTATGTCCGACATCACGTTTACTTTCATGTACTTTGCTCCTATTCGCCCTCGAACGATACTATCGAAAGTTCATTTCCGCGCTTCAGGGTAAGATCAAAACTGCCGCACCCGGAACATCCCTCTTGGGGGGCCGGTTGGGTGAGGCCGCACTTCTTACACAAATACTCCGGCGCAACCGCCTGCATCTCGATTTCCGCCCCTTCGGTGCATCTCCCGCGCGAGAGTACCAAGAAAGCGAATTCGAGCGCCTCCGGCATGATACCGGAATATTCCCCGATTTTCAGGGTTATGCGCTCGACCCTGTGTATACCCGCATCCCGAGCTCTCGTCTCGATTATCTCGAGCAGTTCCTCTGCGATCGAAAGTTCATGCATCGGCGGCTAAAAGGGATAATGTTCTTGACATTTTCATAAAATATGATAAAAAGGGTTACTATTCCCCATTATGTCGACAATACGCACGAAGAGTAATTTAATATGGGGCGAAGTACGGGTCAAGAAAACAGTGGCCCGCACACGATCGGAAAGGGAAACGCCAAGGAGGAATAATGCTTCGAAAGGTGCTGATCATTGATGATGACGTAGACATTGTGGAAGCGGAAAAGCTCCTTTTGGAGAACAGGGGCTACAACGTGATCTCCGCATTCGACGGGAAAGAGGGATTCAGGAAGATCAAGGAGGAAAAGCCGGATGTCATCATTCTCGATGTTATGATGGCTACTCCGGATGAGGGTTTTCACATCACCCGTAACATACGAAACGACCCGGAGATATCGGCTCTTCCCATCGTAATGGTAACATCGGTCGGAAAGGTGACGGGATTCAAATACGACTCTGAACGCGACAGGGAGATTCTGCCGGTCGACGAGTACCTCGAGAAACCGATCAAGCCGGAAGAGCTCATCGGGGCGGTGGAACGCGCTCTTTCGCAGAAAAGCTAAAATCCCGCCATCACGCATCCTGCAGTGCAATCGAAAAGAACGACGGCAGGGCCATGAGCACTCCCCGCTGGCCGCCGATCCTCGCAGAAAGCTCACGGAGCGTTTTCTCCTCACCGCGAACCACGATCACCTCCATACAGTATTCGTGAGTGATATGAACATGGCTCGTGAAGAGAACGAGCTTCTGGTAGTCGTGCTGCAACGCGGTCAGACGCTCCGAAAGACCGCGGGAATGGTGGTTGTATATCGTGGTCACCGTACCCATAGTCTGCCCGCTCTTGAATCCCTTCTCCTTCGAGAGCTTTTCTCGTATGAGATCCCGGATCGCCTCGCTTCTGTTATGAAACCCGTGCGCCAGAATGAATCCGTCGAAAGACTCTAAAAGCGTTTTCTCGATAGAGACGCCGAACCGTTGCAGCCTTTCCATGCGTCCTCCCTCTCTCTTTACTTTTGCTGAGAGTATATGACAAGAGACTTCTTTCCGCCAGCAATTTCGAGTACCGGGAGAGCGCGATACATGCCGCTATAGGTGAAGGAACCGCTTGATATCATCCTTGGGCGCCACGCCCACGAGACGGTCGAGCTCCTTTCCGTCTCTGAAGAGGATGATGGTGGGAATTCCCTGTATGCCGTACTGCGCCGTGAGCGTCTGGTTCTCATCGGAGTTGATTTTCACGACCTTTATCCTGCCCGGATGCTCGTGAGCGATCTCTTCCAAAACCGGACTCACCATCCTGCACGGACCGCACCAGGGCGCCCAGAAGTCGACGGCGACGGGCAGAGTTTCGTTCAATACCTCTATCCCGAAATCGCGCTCGCCTATGCTGATTGCGCTGTCATGTATCACAAGCGGGGCGCCGCACTTGCCGCAGCGGGGAACGTCCTCGATCTTATCGAACAGCACACGGTTCTTACTACCGCACGTTCTACACTTGATTATCGAACTGTTGTTCATCGCACGCTTCTTTTGGGTTTTTCAATAATGTATCAAATTCTTCCTGTATCGGAAAGTCTTATTCAACGGCGCGGCCGTAATAGTTTGTTGACAGGCAAAATCCATTGGTATATATTTTGGAAAAAATCGGTTTCTCTTTGATGCTAAAAAAGTTCTCACGGGCTATCATCCGCTATCGCATTCCGATAATAGTCTTCACAATCCTTATTACCATTCTCTTCGGATGGTTCGCGAAAAACGTCCAAATATCATCCAACCTCGTCGATCTGGCGCCCGAAGACAACGAGGAATACAGAAACCTCCAGCGGGCACTAGCGAGATTCGGCTCCTCCACGTTCGTCATTATAAGCGTGAAATCGGACGATGCATACTCCGTCTCAACGCTCACCAAAATAAAGGAAATATCCGAGGCGATCCGGAGGCTCCCGGAGGTCGACGAGGTTATCGACCCTCTCAACGCCACGGTATTCAAGTACCTCTTCGGAATGATCGTCATCAAGGAAAGCTTCCCGGGCAACGAAATTCCCGAGTCCAGGGAGAAGATAGAGCAGTATAAGAAGGAGATGCTCTCCGAGCCGACCCTGAAGAATGTCGTGGTATCGGAAAACGGCGAGTCACTTGCCATCTATATACGTCTCAAGGACGACTACGACACCCAGCCGATAAAGAACAAGCTATTCAGCATAGTGGAGCCGTATAGGGGACCGGAGGAGTTTTTCATTCACGGCGGGCCGATCATCGAATCGTGGGTTTCCGAATATGTAAGCAGGGATGCGATCCGCCTCGCCCTACCGATACTCCTGCTCGTCGTTGCGGTGCTTTTCATCAATTTCCGGGTCGCACGGGGCATCCTGCTCCCGATATCGGTAATGATCATGAGCATCATCTGGACGCTCGGACTGATGGGCATGTTCGGCAAGGAGATCACCATCGTCGGGGTAATGCTTCCCACGCTCATCCTCGTGATCTCCTCCTCCTACAGCATCCATTTCCTCAACCAGTACTACAAGGACATAGGCGGCGGTCCGAGCAGGCGCATAAACGTCGAAGGATCCATCAATAACATCGGCAAGACCATCTTCCTCGCCGCGATCACCACCATCGCCGGTTTCGCAGCGCTCACGATAAATAAAATCGAGCAGATGCGGGACCTTGGGATATTCGTGCTCATCGGGGTGTTCTTCGCGATGCTGATAAGCCTCACCTTCCTCCCCGCCATACTGAGTTTACTGAAAAAGCCGAAGAAGCGGCTGCACACATGGAAGGGCGGCAGCGGAATAAGCTCATTCTTCAACAACCTCGGTAATTTCATCGCACGCCGCTGGAAGGCCATCCTTCTTGTATCATTGTGTATCGCCGTCTGGTCCATCGTCGGCATAAAAAACATCGTCGTCGATACGAGCTGGAAACGGTATTTCAAGAAAAGTTCCGTGATTCTCGCGAACGAGCGCTTTATCAGATCCAACTTCGGCGGTGTGGCGACTTTGAATATCACCTTCGAGACGGAAGAGGGAAAGGGGCTCGACTTCAAGAGCCTTTCCACCCTCCAATATATGGACCGGGTGGAACAGTGGGTTCACGATAGAAACCTTCTCGGACCGTCGACCTCTCTCGTCGGATATATAAAGAGAGCCAACCAGCTTTTGAATAAAAACGATCCCGATTACTACAGGCTTCCGGAAACGGACGCCGATCTCTTGAAGATCCTTCTGATGTTCAAGATGACGGAGCTTACGAAAAGCCTCTCCAACGTCATCACCGAAGATTTCAGGCATGCCAGCATCGTGGTCCGTGAAACGAATGTCAACTCCAAAGATCCCACGATATCCCAGATGAAGGAGTTCATACGGGAATTCGAGGAATATATCCGCAAGAACCCCTACGACGGCATATCCGTGAACATATCCGGCGTCGACCTTATCTACATATCGCTTGTGAACTATACGATCAGATCGCAGTTCATCAGCATCAGCCTGAGCGTCGTCATCGTCTTTCTTATAATATCCGTCACCTTCAGGTCATTCGCGCACGGTCTCTTCGGGCTCGTGCCGATCGTTTTCGGCCTGCTGTTCAATTTCGGGGTGATGAGCTACTTCAGGATAAACCTCGACTTCATCACCGCGATGATCGCGAGCATCGCCGTCGGCCTCGGCGTGGACAACGCCATACACTATTTGATACGGTTTACCCGGACACGGCATGAGCTTTCGCTTTCCGAAAGGATAAAGGAAGCGCTCGTAAATTCGGGCATTCCCATTTTCTTTACTTCGTGCACCCTAATCGCCGGTTTCTGTGTAATGCTCTTTTCGAGCTTCAAGCCCATACTCTATTTCGGCCTGCTCATTTCCATGACGATGATCGGGTGTCTCATCGGGGTGATAGTGGTGCTCCCTGCGATGATATACTGGGTGAAGCCGAAGGCCATTATCGAAGGAAGGATGGAATGATCCGGCGGTAGAACGTTATGCAGGTCTTATACTTCGTCCGGGCCGGCCGCCCGGACGACGGTGAGGTGGGCGGCGATCTCGTCGTTGTCGGGAGCCATTTTCAACGCCTTCTTCAGATATGATCGTGCCTGCGAGAGTTTGCCCATCTTGTAGTATACCCAACCCAGGCTGTCGAGGTACGCCGGGTTTTCCTTGTCGAGCGACAAAGCCTTCTTAATCTCCGTCAGAGCCTCTTCGAGGTTGATCCCGGCCTCCGCATAGATATACCCGAGAGAGTTCCTGGCGTTTGCATTCTTGGGATCGAGCTCTATGGCCCTGTATAGATTCATACACGCCTTTTTGAAGTCCCCCTGCCTGTCCATGATATATCCGATGGCGGCAAATACCTGCGCGCTCTCGAAACCCGCACCGAGTATCTCTTTGAATGCCGTAAGCGCCGTTTCGTACTCCCCGAGAAGGGTATAGATATAGCCGGTTATCATCCGTGTGTGCACCTTGTTTATGTAGGAGATATCCGAGCTCAATATACGCTCGAAGTATTCGAGCGCCCGTCTGTATCTTCCCTTACGCGTGTAGGTGATCCCGAGAAGATACAGAACATCCGTGTTCTTCTCGTCTTTTTCGTTAGCGGCGAGCAACGCCGTCAGCGCTTTATCCTGCATTTCGTCACTCAGGTGCTTTCTCGCGGACTGTAAGAGTTCTTCTACCCCTCCCTCCTTTTTCATCCGGGGCACCTCCTTACTTCAGTTTGTGAAACCCCCTATTACGCAGCTCTGCGACGGCGTGATGAGCGGTGATATCCCACCCGAGCGGTGTGATGGAAACCCTGTGCTCGGCAATCGCCCTCACATCCGTCTCGTCCTCCCCGATATCGTGGGAGAGCACGCCCTGTATCAGGTAGTACCTGTTGTTTCTATCGTCTTTTTTTTCGACGATGCTGTCGTTATAGCGCCTTTTTCCGAGTCTAGTGATTTCAACCCCCGCCACATCCCCAAGCGGCAGGTTCGGAACATTGATGTTCAGTATCGCTCGCTCGAACGTGCCCTTGTCCCTGATAATATCCGCGACCTTCCGTGCAAAAAAAGCGGCCGTTTCGAAATACACGATGTCGCCGTGGTTGTCGATGCTTACCGCTATCGCCGGCACGCCGTGCGAGACTGCATGCATCGCCGCGGAAACCGTTCCCGAATAGAACACATCCGTTCCGAGGTTCAGTCCGTTGTTTATGCCTGTCACTACGAGATCGATCTTTTGGGGTATCAGCCCGAGAATTGCCATATGCACCGCATCGACGGGCGTTCCGTCCACCGAGAAGACCCTGCCTTTCTGTATCTCCTTGGTCCGTATGGGCTCGTGCAGCGATATCGCGTGGCCGGTGGCGCTTCGCTCCCGGTCCGGCGCGACGATGAAGACGCTTCGTACCGTATCGTCGGACTCGAAACAGCTTTTCAGGGCCCACAATCCCCTGCTTTCGATACCGTCGTCGTTGGAGAGGAGTATGTTGCTCATTCGTTCCTCACTCGAAGAACTCGGGCTTCAACGATTTTAAATCCCCGAGCTTCGCATCGAAGGAATAACCGACCTTCTGAAAGTCAGCTCTAAACCGGTTCACCTCGTCACGCACCTGCTTCCCGTGCGCTATACAGTCCGATATAAGCTGCGCGATCCGTTCCATCTCATCCTCTTTCATTCCGAACCTCGTCATCTCCTGAACCCCGATCCTGATCCCGTCCGGATTCGTCACGTTTCTCAGCTTTTCGTAGGGAAGAACATTCATATTGAGAACGATATCGTTCTCCTTCAGCAGGTTGGCGACCATTCTGCCGCCGCCGAACTCCTTTACGTTGACCGCGACCTGGTGAGTTTCGGTAAACCCGAACTCCTCGGCGGAGACGTCGAAACCGACCCCCTTCAGCGCCGCGGCAAGAGCCTTCGCATTTTTTACCGTCTGCGCCGCATACTCCTTCCCGAAGCTTATCACCTCCTGTGTCGCGACCGCAAGCCCGACGAGCGTATCGAGATGGTGGTTGCTCGACGATCCCGGAAACGCCCCCTTGTCCACCCGCTGCCACCGGGACGAAGACATGTTGCTCAGTATGATCCCACGCTGGGTCCCGAAATATGTCTTATGCGTGCTGCCGGTGACGATGTATGCGCCGTCTTGGAGCGGATCCTGAAAGATGCCTCCGGCCATCAGCCCGAGCACGTGTGCCGCATCGTAGACGACGACGATATCGTTCTCTTTGCATATGTCGGCAAGCTCCTTCACAGGCTCTGGAAAGAGAAAAAGGCTCTTGCCGAAGATGAGCATCTTGGGCCTGGCGTCGCTGATGAGTGTTTTCGTCTTTTCTATGTCTATATGGAACCCGTCCGCCGCGAGAGGGAAGTTTATTACGTTTTTTGTAAACTTGCCGACCGACCCCGCCCTGTGATGGCTGATGTGCCCTCCCCCCGGCGTGGAGTGTGCCATTACCACGTCTCCGTACTCTATGAAGCTCGAAAAGACCGCCTCGTTCGCGTTGGTCCCGCTGATCGGCCTGACGTCCGCCTGGAGACAGCGGAAAAGGGTCTTTATATGGTTTCTCAGGTCGCTTTCGATCCTGTCTATGATGTCCGTTCCCTGGTAGTACCGTTCTCCGGGATGCCCCTCCGCATAGCGATGGGCGAAATCGGAGCCGGCGATCTTACGAACCGTATCCGACACCACGTTCTCGCTGGCGATGAGGTTTAACGTCCTCATCCTCCACTCGTTCTGCCGTTTCACCGCATCGTAGATCTGTCTTACATATTTCTCCAACATGACCGCCTCTCGTAAATTCAAAATGATAATATAAAACACCCCTGCGGTCTTTGCAGGGGCTTGTGAGTGTATCGAGATTCTTTCCGGCCCGTATGAGTGTGCGGAATATCAAGTCTTCCTTCGGACGCCCGCCCGGGTCAAACGGTACCGGTATCCTATCGGTCCTCCACCGACGTTCCCAGCGTCGCTTCCGGAGGAGCGGTATCGACGAAAAAAGTGACTTCCGCGGTGTCGGACTCATTCATCAGCATATCTCGGGCTTTTGCCCTGAGAGAGTGAAAACCCGGTATCTGGACCCTGAAGGGGCCCGAGTACGCGAACCATTCACTGTTGTCAAGCGAAACCCATACCCCGCCCGTTCCCGAAATCTTGTCCGTTGCAATGACCCTGAACTCGTTTTTTCTGTTTGTATAGTTCTTGCCGCTTACAAAGACGAACGGGTCCCTGCTCAAAATTTTCACCGCCGGAGGGGTATTGTCCACATACCCGGAGACAGAGTAGGCGGAGGACCTGTTCCCCACATTGTCCACCGCATATGAAGACGCCGTGTGATGCCCCTCGTTTTCAATCGTCACCTTCCCTTGATAGACCCGGTACTCCCCTCCGTCGATACTCACCCATATCGTATCGACACCGGAAAGGTCGTCTTCCGCCCAGATAACCACGTTGCTTTCTTTTGTCAAAAAGTAATCGCCCTCCTTGTAGAACACAGGGCCGTCCACCGAAACGAGACCCTCCGGAGGGCTGCCGTCGACGATTACGGAGTATATGCGCTCGCCCGAGATGTTGCCCGTATCATCGATCGCCCGGTAGACGATAACATGCCTTCCCTCGCTTCCAAAGGTCAACGGCGTGGTATATTCCCGCAACGGAGAGCCGTCTACACTGAACTCTATCTTCTTCAGCGATGAGTCTTTATCCCATGCCTCAAGCACGAAATTCGCAGTTAGGGGAACGTAGTCGATAACGCCGTCGTTGTAGATTCGCTTCTCCTGGCCGAGAGAAAGTTGCGCAGAAACCAGCAGGAAAACACCGAGGATAGCTGCGGTTAACGCTTTTTTCATTCCTCTCCCCTCCGAACAGTTTTTTATAGTGTACTGCTTTATGTAACATTGTCAATAAAAAACAGGAACCCGTTAATAAACAGGAACCCGTTTTACGGGAACGCCTCGGACACTGAAATACCTTGCCCCGCCGCTTTCGATTTAGTACTATTTCTACGATTTTCAGATGCGAGGGCCTTCCAATGGGAATGACGATGACGGAGAAGATACTAGCCGCGCATGCCGGTATTTCCGAGTCGACGCCCGGTCAGCTCATCGAGGCGCGGTGCGACATGACGCTTGGAAACGACATCACCGCTCCGATTGCAATACGGGAGTTCACTAGAATCGGGGTGAAAACGGTATGGGACGCAGGACGAATCGCGCTGGTTCCCGACCACTTCACGCCGAACAAGGACATACCGTCCGCAGAACAGGCGAAGATCGTCCGCGACTTCGCGAAAGCGCACGATATCGTCAACTACTTCGAAATCGGTGAAATGGGCATCGAGCACGCACTGCTCCCCGAGAAAGGCCTCGTCCTTCCGGGAGATCTCGTTATCGGCGCGGATTCCCACACCTGTACCTACGGCGCGCTCGGCGCATTTTCCACCGGCGTCGGAAGCACCGATTTTGCCTGCGCAATGGCGACCGGGACCTGCTGGTTTCGGGTGCCGGAGACGATACTGGTCGAGCTCAAAGGCTCCCTTCCCGACTGTAGCTGCGGCAAGGACGTAATCCTGAAGCTCATTGGGGATATCGGTGTGGACGGCGCCCGGTACAAGTCGCTCGAGTTCTCGGGACAGGGGGTCTCTTCCTTGAGCATGGACGGCAGATTCACGATAGCGAACATGGCCATCGAAGCGGGGGCGAAAAACGGCATCTTCGGCGTCGACGAGCTCACCACGGCATATATAAAGGAGAGTATGGAATCCGGGCTGAGGAAGGACGAGTTCACGGTCTATGAGAGCGACCCGGACGCCCGCTACAGCAGGGTGATCACCTACGACCTCGGAGGGATAGAACCGCAGGTGGCGTTTCCTCACCTTCCCGAGAACACGAAAGGAATCAGCGAGATCGCGGAAATCAAAATCGATCAGGTGGTGATCGGCTCCTGCACGAACGGCCGGATGGAGGATCTCAGAACGGCCGCCGCCGTTCTCAAGGGGAAACGGGTGAAGCGCGGGGTGAGGCTCATCGTGTTTCCCGCGACCCAGAAGATATACCTCGATGCGCTTCGGGAAGGCCTTATCGAAACGTTCGTCGAATCGGGAGCCATTGTTTCCACACCGACCTGCGGACCGTGCCTCGGCGGCCACATGGGCGTACTCGCGGCGGGGGAAAAGGCCGTGGCGACGACGAACCGTAATTTCGTCGGAAGGATGGGACACAAGGACAGCGAGGTGTACCTCGCATCTCCCGCCGTTGCGGCTGCTTCCGCACTGGCCGGGAAGATAGCCTCACCGGACTCGGTGTAAACAGAAAGGAACAAAAAAAAGAGGTAAAAGATGCATAACTCTGAAACGCTCCTCTTCGAGGGTACGGCATTCAAATACGGGGACAACATAGACACCGACGTGATAATACCCGCACGATACCTGAATACGTCGGATCCGAAAGAGCTCGCCGCGCACTGTATGGAGGACATTGACCGTGAGTTCGCGGTACGGGTACGGCGGGGGGATATTATCGTTGCGGGGGAGAATTTCGGGTGCGGATCATCGAGGGAACACGCACCGATCGCGATAAAGGCATCCGGAATATCCTGCGTGATCGCAGCCTCCTTTGCACGGATATTCTACCGGAACGCGGTTAACATCGGTCTCCCCATCCTCGAATGTCCGGACGCATCGAACGGCATCGGTTACGGCGACACCCTTTTTGTCGACCTATCGTCGGGAACGATCCGGAACGTGTCGAAAAAGAGGGATTTTTTTTCACATCCGTTACCCCCGTTCATGCAGGAGATAATCCATGCCGGGGGACTCGTCGAACGGACAAGATTAAAGATGGAGGAAAAGTAGGAATGTACAGGATTGCCGTGATACCGGGAGACGGGACGGGAACGGAAGTGGTCCGCGAAGGGATGAAGGCACTCTCTAAGATACACGACCTCTTCGGGATAGATTTCGAGTTTACGCAGTTCGACTTCGGAGGGGCGCGATACCTCAAGACCGGTAAGACGATCGACGACGAGGATATCGAAACGCTGAAGCGCTTCAACGCAATATACCTCGGCGCCGTCGGCCACCCGAAAGTACAACCGGGCATCCTCGAGAAGGGCATCCTGCTCAAGCTCAGGTTCGCGCTGGATCAGTATATCAATCTCAGACCGGTCAAGCTGTATCCCAACGTTCCGACTCCGCTTGCGGACAAGGGGCCCGACGACATCGATTTCGTGGTGGTAAGGGAGAACACCGAGGGTCTCTACTGCGGCGCTGGAGGATTTCTAAAGAAAGGGACGCCTGACGAGGTCGCGATCCAGGAAATGATAAATACGAGAAAAGGTGTCGAACGCTGTATACGATACGCGTTCGAGTATACGAGACTGCGAAACAAGAAGAAGAAGCTGACTCTCTGTGCGAAGACGAACGTGCTAACCTACGCCCACGACCTCTGGGACCGGGCTTTCCGGGAGGTCTCGCGTGAGTACCCCGATATCGACGCCGATTACGCGCACGTGGACGCAACCACGATGTGGATGATAAAGAACCCCGAATGGTTCGACGTCGTGGTGACCACCAACATGTTCGGGGACATCATCACCGATCTCGGCGCGATGATTCAGGGGGGCATGGGAGTGGCGGCGGGCGGCAATATCAATCCGGAAGGGGTTTCCATGTTCGAGCCTATCGGCGGGTCCGCTCCCAAATACGAGGGGAAGAATCAGATCAACCCCATAGCGGCGATACTGGCTGCACAGATGATGCTCGAATTCCTCGGGGAGCGAGAAGCCTCGCGCGCCCTGGAAAACGCCGTGGTCAGTACGCTGAAGCGCCTGAAGAGCCTTTCCGCCGGAAAGATGGGATTCACGACGCAAGAGGTAGGCGATCTCGTTGCTGAGGCAATTGCCGACTAAGTATTAGGCGGCGACGTTACTGAAGGGTAATCCCGAAAGGAGGGAAGCGTGAAAAAGATACTTGAAGACCTTTTCCATGCGGGGATCGGGCTCGGTACGATCACCAAGGAGAAGGCGGAAACAATCTTCAACGAACTGAAGAAAAAAGGCGAGGTGACTGACAAGGAGAGGGACCTGTTCATCTCGAAGTTCGTAGAGAAGCTCGAGGAAACCGGTCATACCGTCGGAAAGAAGATCAAAAAGACGCTCACCCCGGCAGGCGAGAAAATCGACGAGCTGAATGCGAAGATCGATACGCTGATCGAAGAGATCGAGAAGCTGAAAGGCAAAAAGCAACATAAGTAGCTTCTTAAAAGCCGTTTCGTGCTTCAGGGCCCGCGCCAAAGCTTCGGCCGATGGAAATATTTTGTGAAAGATCCCGGTTTTGCCTCTCTCATTCCCCCTGCAATGCGACCGAAAACCCCAACCGCTTGAATCTCGCGCGCTGCAGCAGGAGGGCGAACACCATCCAGAGATTCGTTCCGATAAGGATAACGGGGAAGACAAGAAAGATGTCTCCCGTAATCCCGCATATGATGAAAACGGTGAGGTGTATGGTATCGCCTATACCGGTCCAGGCCTTTACCGATCCTTTCATCTCACTGTAATACTCGTCTCTCGTCTTTTCGTCGATTGCCGCCGGATCGGGGAAGATCTCGTAGAAGTTCCCGGCTCCCTGTGGGTACCCGATGGAAACGATCCAGTTCTCGAGCTGATAAAAAAGGTAATACAACAGCGTGGTAAACCGTTTGATTCTGTTTTTCTCCCTGCTCCTTTTCCCACGGGTGATATCGTCCTTCAACTTGTAGAGGGTCTCGAGCTTATCGGAGTACTGGGGATTCGCCACGGATATAAACACGTTCTTGAAGTGATCGAAGAGGATAATGTGCAGATAGAAGGAGAGGTGCGAAAAAAACGCAAGCGTGAACGGAATCATCGAGCCGGTTTCCGCATAAAGCGCAAACGCCGTGCCGTAGAATACGAAGAAGTGCGTGGCAATATCGCAGAGCCCGTCGAGTGTCTTGCCGAACTGGGAGCTCTTCTTCTGCATTCGCGCCAGCTGCCCGTCGGCACAGTCTAAAATTACCATGCCCTCTAACAAAAGCGCCCCGGCGAGAAGCGAGGGTTGGGTTCCCCGGGAGAAGAAGATCCCGGAAGAGACGCCGAACAGCATCGATACCATCGTCACGAGGTTCGGACCGGCCCCTATCCTCCCGAAAAATTTGGCCGCGATAAACGCTACCGGACGATTCAGAACCTGGTTGATCAACTCCTCGGTTTCAGAGGGCTTCAGTGAACTTCTGTATTCCTCCCGAATGCGCTTCAGGAAGGCAAACGCCTTCGAACTCATGCCTCGCCTATCTCCCCTCTCGCCCGTCACAAAAGACCCTTATCTGTATTAAAACCCCTACGCAACGATCGCTTTTTTTCACATATCGAGGGTTTCTCATCCAAATACAGCGTTCATATTCTATCATACCGGTTTTTGTAATACAAGATATACATCCCCCGTCACAAGCGTCAAGCGGCACGAACCGGGCGTGAACGGTAAAACCGCTACGCGCGTTAGCCCAGACGAAAAGACCCGGTGTAATGTTTCAGCGGAGGTCGGAATCCGCAATATCTACCGCTCCTTCACGGACGATCCGAAACGGGCGTGATGTAATATCCAGAATCGTGGAGGGCTTACATACCGGTATACCTCCCCTCACACATACGATTGCATCGACCGAGGAACGGAAGGTACGGATGAGCTCTCCGTTTTCGAATATCTCCGTCTCACCGCTTCTGTTTGCGGAAGGAGCGAGTATCGCCCCGTAACCGATTCCGTGAAAGAGGGAGTCGAGCCAGGGAGTGGATGCAAAGCGGAGCGCAACGGTGGGTTCGTTCACTCCCCGTACTACCAGAGTGAGCGGCCCCGGCCAGTACGGTTTCAGCCGTTTTGGTATCCTCTGGCGGGAATATTCAGAAAACGTATCGATTCTGCCGATCAGGCGGATAAACGGTTTCCCTGCCGGCCTTCGTTTGATCTCGTATAAACGCCGGGCCGCAGCGTCGCATCGATCGACGGCGACGACACCGTACAGCGTATCGGTCGGTATGACGCATATCCCGCCGCCTCCCAGCACGCGCGAGATACGATGTGCGACGCTCTCCTCGTTCGTACCGTCGATATAGAACACGTCGCATTTTCTTTTCATGCCCGCTACATTTCCAGCATCCGTACGATCGCCAGCTTCGCGCCCTCTGTCACCGAATCGGGTACGGTCACCTGGGACCCGTAATCGCCCTCTGCAATCCGTTCGAGAACGGCATGCAGGTCCCCTGTCTCCGATCTCGACATGTCCTCGCATACGGAAAAAAGAAGCGGCAGCACGAGCTTGTCATCGTTTTCTTTCTGCAGCCTGTAAACGAAGGTCGCCTCCGTCCCGACGGCCCATTTGCTCCCCGCTTCCGCTTCTGAGACCACGCGCTGTATCGTTGCGGTGGATCCGGAAAGGTCCGCGCGCTCCGCCACCTCCGGATCGCACTCGGGATGCACGATGACCGTCACGCCGGGATACCGCTTGCGTACTGCACGGACATGATCCGGCCTGAAGGCGCGATGCACGTAGCAGTACCCGTTCCAGATGACGATGCGCCGGCCCAAAACGGCATCCGTTTTATCCGTTGCACCGACAACTTCCGAATCATCCTCCTCATTGAGCGCTCTGACCGTGTTGATACCGAGGTTCCTGTCGGGCATAAAGAACAGACGTTTGCCATTTTCGAGTACGGACCGGATTATCCGCTTTGCATTGCTCGATGTGCACGTCAGCCCGCCGCGGTCTCCGCAGAATGCTTTCAGCTCTACGGAAGAGTTTACATAGGTTACCGGAATGTACTCTCCGGGATATTTGCCCTCGAGCGTATTCCATACCTTCCGTATATCGGGAAGTGAGCCGAAATCCGCAAGCGGGCACCCCGCATCAGGCCGGGGCATGAACACCATCTGGTTTTTCTTGGCGAGCACCTTCGCGGTCTCGGCCATAAACCTCACGCCGCAGAAGGCGATGAACTTCGCATCCGTCGCAGCGGCGGCCTTCGAAAGCTCGAGGGAGTCGCCGGTACAATCCGAGAATCGCACTATTTCGTCTTTCTGATAGTGATGGACCGGAATGAAGAGGTCCTTACCGAGCCGTTTCTTGAGTTCCCCGATCCTTTGTTCCATATTCTCTTCTTTTCCTTCCCGCATGCTGTCCATTTGGTCTTCCCGATAACTCCTTACCCTCTAGGATAATGTGAAAAACCTTGCTTGATAAGAGATTATTAGCCGGAGGAGGGACGGCTTCCCGTACCGTATCACTTTTTTGTTTTCATGAGGAGAGAGAAGTCGCAGGAGGGAGCGCTGTGAGTGATATATCCGCAGGACACGTAATCGATCGGGAGACCGCGCAGACGCCGTACCCTCTTTTGCGTGATGTTTCCGGATACCTCTATCTCACATATGCCGCCTGCAATCCTCGCCGCCCTGCGAACTATACGTACCGGCATGTTGTCCAGCATTATCCTGTCCGCGCCGGATTCAAGCGCTTCCCGAACCTCGGCGATCGTCCTGGTCTCTACCTCGATCTTATACCGGTCGCCAAAAGCCGACCGCACCCTCCGGACGGCCTCCGTTATCGAACCGGAGCTGTCGATGTGGTTATCCTTTACGAGGATCATGTCGTAGAGCCCCATACGATGGTTTTCTCCTCCCCCGTGGCGTACCGCTTCCTTCTCCAGGGCCCTGAGACCGGGCAGAGTCTTTCTCGTGTCGAGGAGGGTGACGGTGCTGTGCCGCAGTACCGATGCGAGACGGTGCGTTTCGGTCGCGACACCGGAAAGGTGCGCCAAAAAGTTCAGCGCCGTTCGCTCGCCCGTCAGTATGGAACGGGCACGGCCCGAAAGCCGTACGATCGTGTCCCCGTTCTCGAAGGCCTCGCCGTCCTTCTTTTCGAAAAAACAGTCGATCCCGCCGTCTACCACGGCGTATACGCGAGTGAAAGCCCCGCTGCCCGACAGTATCCCCGTCTGCTTGGCTGTAACGAGAGCTTCAGCCCGTGTTGAAGCCCCCGCATCCTCCTTTTCGTCCGAAAAGACCGCGTGCGAGGTGATGTCCGCCGACGGATCGATTTTTTCGAGCGCGTATTCAAGAAAGCTTTTTTTGGTCGATATACATTCGATAGACAGAAGGTCCTCTGCGAGTGCGAGCCTGACGATGAGATCCAGCGACCCGGAATCCACCTTGGTTACCTCCACATTCATCGAGCCGCGTTCGTTACAGAAAGAAAGGCGAAATATACTCCCCGCGGGCGTCACGCAGGGCTGCAAGGCGGTTTTTCTGCTCTTTCAGCAGCTCGATTACGACAGGCGGCGTATCCGCGACGTCGTTTCGATAAATTCGTATGATCCGTTCGGTCTTCTGTAAATTCTCGGGAATACGCACGGTGAACTGGCTGACGTAGTCCTCTTCGGTGTACGTCTTTTTGAGGACATCGGAAAAAAGCCGTTTCAGGTCTTCAAAAAGCGGGATATAGCCGGTCGGCGATCTCAGCGCTCCTGCATCGTCGTGTGTTCTAAGCTCCATCCACTTCAACCAGACCCGTTTGTCCTCGCGCTCGTTGAGCCAGTTTCCGCTTTTATCCTTTAGAAAGTAGTTAACCGAGAAAATCTTGGGCGGATGTGAAAGGCCCTTCCCGAACTCGAGGTTGTTCTCGATATAGCGGCCGACGGTGATCGAAAGAAAATCCAGGTTGGACATAGGGTTGAACTTGCGCACGCCCTCCTGCCCGAGCGTTGCAGCGGTCGTTTCCGATTCGAGCGATGCACCCTTCGTAACGATGCCGTGCTCCCAGCTGAAGGATTCCTCCACCGGCACCCATGTATCGGAATCCCTCCCTCCGTATATCATGCCCGAGATGACGACACCCTCCGGATCCTCCATGGCGGGATCCCTGTTTGAAAGCAGTCGCATGTCTAAGGTGAACCGCGCGTTCTTATGAGAAATATCTATTTCGTTTCCCTCGGCGTCACGCCTTCCCGCGGTCCACTCGCCGCAGTGATTTATTCCCCTTTCCGGCGGAGCGTCGTCCTTTCCGATCCAATACACGCCTCCGTCGTCCACAGAAAGCACGTTGGAAAAAATGATCTCCCCCTCGCTGTGAAGCGCACGCCAGATGAGCGCGTCGTCCTTTTGGTTGACACCCTGTATTATACCGAATATCCCCTTCTCGACATTGACGCCGTATACCTTCCCGTTTTTCTTTCTGAGGTAGGCGATGTCGTCACCGACTATGGTCTCACCCTCGACCATCGATGTCGAGGTCTTGCCGCAGAGGGACGGGAACGCACCGCTGAAGTAGCTTCTTCTATTCGGTCCGTTTACGCCCATGACGAACATGTGCTCGGTGAGCCACCCCTCCGGGGAGGATTTTTGTATTGCAAGCCTCATCGCAAGTTTCTTCAGTCCTATCGTGTTCCCGCCGTACTGCGTGTTGGTGCTGTATACCGTGTTTCCCTCAAGGTCTATGTAGATCCTTCGTTTTTCGATATCGACGGACACGCTGTTTTCGAGCCGTCCCTCGGAATGGACGAACCGGAAGAACTCCTCGTTTTTCGACATGCCTTTGAAGAGACCGTACGCCTTCCGGTACAGCAGATCCTCGCTGTGCGCAACGTAGGCGGAATCCGTCAGCTGAACGCACGGGATGGAGAACTCCGAATTCAGGGGGCCGAGACAGAAAAAACGGATGAAGAGCTCGTGCCCGCTCATGATCCCCGTGAGGATTTCATGCATCTCGGAGAGACCCTTTTTTCTCTCCACCGCATTTATATCGGCACCGAGGCTCATTCCCTCCGGTAAAAGAAACCTGGTGTTCTTCTTGTCTCTGGCCTGGTCGTGATAGCCGTCGTAATGAACGGTATGACCCTGTAGGGCAAGCTCGGATTCCTCGCCATGCTCGACCGCCTTGCGCCTGACGTAGCTGATATCCTCATCGGAATCCGTTGCGACGAATACTGAAGCCGGATCGCAAAGGGCTATATATCGGGCTATAAAACGGTGTACTTCCTCGTTTTCGACCGCCGCAAGCTTGTCGAAGTCGGACGCGGAAAGCCGCTCTTTCAATACCCTGTCTGGCTCCATATAACACCTCTTCAATGCCGTGGTATCGGCAGCGTGTATTATTATTCGATTCAGCGTAAAAGTCAACCCCTACTAAAAAAAGTCGTGGTAACTGACATTACCACGACTCGCGATACGTAGCGGCGCAGGGATTCGAACCCCGGACACTGCGGATATGAGCCGCATGCTCTAACCGACTGAGCTACGCCGCCATCTTTGCAGATATATGTACTGCAAAATAAAATCATCGTCAAGTGAAATTGGGGCCGCCACACAATACGGCCTGCAGTGCGTCGGCAATGGATCCGGCGCAAAGCGCCACCCCTTTTCCGTCGAGCATTCCCGGGCTTTCGGGTACACCCTCTTTCGCAACGTCGTACACGGCCCTGATGCTCAGAAACGGTATTCCGAGCTTTTTAGCGACGGTAAGTCTGTAGAAATCCTCCATATCTACCGAGACACCGCCGGTCCTCCGTGCCGCATTCTTCTTCTCTTCCACAGAACGCAGGGGTTTTTCTGCGGTAACCGCGACACCGCGAACGATTCTGTAGGGCTTTGAAGAAAGCGCACTGCACAGAAGACCGTATGCCGTGCCGCTTTGAGGAATGTTGATCGGCCCCTGATCGTCGGACTGCCCGCGTATGTCCGCCGGGCTGAAAAAAACGAGTTTACTCGCCACAACGAGATCGCCGCAGCGCAGAGAGGGTGAAAGACCGCCGCAGATGCCGGTCGACACCAGAATCTCGAAACCTTCGATCTTCGCTTCCGGTACAAAAAATCTCTCTTTCGGGGCACAGATCACCTCCACCTCCCGTCCGCCGAGGCTCCCCCGTATCAGCTTCACCCCACCCAACCGCAGGCGGCGCACTCCGTGAAGAAGTGTTTCGAACCTCTCGATCTCCCGCTCGAATGCCGCACAAACGACTGCAGGCCCGCTTTTTTTCACGCTCCCGCCCCTATTCTTCTTTTTTTAGCCGACCATGCCGGAATCAGAGAAGTGTAAATACCCTTACGTATCTATAATACAGAGCTTTGTTTACTATCAGTATTCGCACTTCGGACCGCATGCGCTTCTTTCGGCCTTGTAAGTCCCGTTTTTCCTAAAAAAAACTAAGATTGTTACCGGCAGAACATAAACATAGAGCCCTCTTTAGTAATTCGGACGGTATAAACCGTTTCGAAAGAATTAGAATTAAGTATTATTCGGACAACCACGATTCCTGGTATCAATAAAAAAGGTCAAGCGTCGACCGGTGCAGATCTGCCCAATACATGTATGTATCGCACAGACAGCCACCGCTACGCTTGACCCGTATCCGCGTTCGAACCGTGTGCGTTCAGAACAGTCCCTTTACCGCTCCGCTTGTGACGTCGACATCCACCTTCCTGTATGCAGGGTCGGAGGACGTTCCCGGCATGAGGCTGATCGCGCCCGCCATCGGGCAGAGGAACTTCGCGCCGGAAAAGAGAAGAATGTCGCGTATGGGAAGCTTCCACCCCTTTGGAACCCCCTTCAGCGTCGGATCGTGGCTGAGGCTGAGATGGGTCTTAACCATCATCGTGTTGTAGTCCTTGAACTTTGCGTCCGCTTCGAACATCTTTGCCTTGGCTTCTGCATCCTGCGTCCACACCACTCCGTCCGCACCGTATACCTCGCGTGCGATCGTCTCGACCCTCTTTCTCAGCGGCATTTCGAGCGGGTAGAGAAATTTGAAATCGACCTTTTCCTCACACGCATCGATCACCGCATCGGTGAGCTCAAGCGCCCCGTCACCGCCTTTCAGCCAGTGCTCCGAGGTTGCACAGCGCGCCCCCGCCTGCTCGGCGTATTTCTTGACCAGCGCAATCTCGTTCTTCGTATCGGTATGGAATGCGTTTATACACACGACCGGTTTGATGCCGGACTTCTTCACCACACCGATATTGTGTATGAGATTCTCGATGCCTTTCTCTAAAAGCGAGAGGTTCTCTTTCGTATACTCGGGTGCGAGGGGGCGTCCGGGCACCACCCGGGGTCCGCCGCCGTGCATCTTCAGCGCCCGTATCGTCGCGGTCAGGACCGACACGTTCGGCTTGAGCCCGCTCAGCCTGCATTTGACGTTCCAGAACTTCTCGAATCCGATGTCGGCGGCGAAACCGCTCTCCGTCACGTGGTAGTCGAACATCTTGAGGCCGACGCGGTCCGCAATGATCGAGGACTGACCGACCGCAATGTTCGCAAACGGGCCCGCGTGCACCATACACGGCTGATACTCGACGGTGCAGGCGAGCGTGGGGTTTATCGCGTTCCGCATCCAGGCCGTCATGGCCCCGCCTACCTCGAGGTCGTCGCAGGTGACCGGATTCCCCCGCTTGTCGTACGCGAGCGTGATGTTACCGATACGCTCCCGAAGGTCTTTGAGGTCCCGCGCCACGGCGAGTATCGCCATGAGCTCCGAGCTCACCGTAATCTGAAAACCGGACGACATCATGAATCCGTCCATCTTCCCGCCGATCCCGATGATGATATTCCTAAGCGCCTGCGCACAGAAATCAACGGCCCACCTGATTTCGATCCGCCGCGGATCGATGTCGAGCCTTTTCAGGTTCCTTTTTTTCAGCTGGTCGTCGTCGTAATTGAACTCGTGTTGCATACGCGCGGTAAGCGCAACCATCGCGAGGTTGTGCGCATTGGTGATGTCGTTGATATCGCCCGTAAGACCCATGGAGAACTCCGTCATCGGTATGAGAAGCGCATTCCCCCCGCCGGCCGCAGTTCCCTTTATATTCATCGTCGGGCCGCCCGACGGCTGCCGGATTGCACCGCCGACGTTTTTCTTCCTTTTTCCGAACCCCTCGATGAGTCCCATCGAGGTCGTCGTCTTTCCTTCGCCGAGCGGCGTGGGGGTTATTGCGGTGACTTCGATATAGTACCCGTCTTTGTTCCTCTTCAATCTATCCATGATCCTGATGAAATCGAGCTTGCTGATCCTCCCGTATTGCATGACTTCCTCTTTCTCGAGGCTCAGGCGGTCACGCCATTCATCGGGAGTCGGCATCTTCTTCTCCGCTTCCTGGGCAATCTCCCAATCGGCCATTTTAGTGGCATCATACGCCATTTCAACTCCTCCTATCTGGTAGTGTGCCTCCTATCCTACGGCACCGCTAAAACATTGTCAATAAGAAAATTGCCGTGATGACCCTGGCGGGCGATATTTTCTCCAACCGGAAAAACCGGAAAATAATCGTTCACGGTTCACCTCTTTTCCCTTTGCCTTCACACACCCGGGGATGTTACGCTCCTTTTTTGGCATACGTTTGCCCTTCATGCCGCATGACGGTCATACGTGACCGCTTCGCCTGTCAACCGTTTCCCACTGCCGACCTGATACATGCCCTGCAAAGCTCCCTTTTATCATGCCGCCGTACGAGTGAGATGAAAGTGGTCGCTCCCGCCTCCGTCCCTCTGTCGACGAGCAGCTCGATGCGGTCGCCGTATACCGATTCCGCGAGATAATTCACACAAAAGCTCGCCATTTTTTCCGGCCCCGCCCCGCCCTTCGATACGCCGTTCAAAACCCACTCGATGTAGCGGGAGCTGTTCGTATGCCGGTTCAGGTCGAGGTCGCAGTAGTGCACCGTTATACCGCCTTTTTTTTCGGGCTTCTTTGGCGGTTCGATCTTATCGAGAGGATCGGCAGATGCGTGCCTGTCGGGCAGAAAGGGCATGGTCATCTCGAATGAGGAAAGCCTCACCGGCCTTCTGCGCGCCGCGTCGAGTATGAGCCAGCCGCTCGTGGCACGGACCATGACGCCGCCTTGATCGTCTTCGACAAGGAAGTCTCTCAGTGCAAACAACCCTTTGGTTCCCTTCGACCAGGTCTCGATGGAAAACGGCTGCTGCCATACGGGAAGACCGGCTATCTCGATGTACAGTCTCGAGAGTACCCAGAACTGCCCTTTTTCCGCAAGGCTCCCGTAGCCGAGGTCGCAGCGCTCTGCATGCCGCCAGGCGCTCTCCTGAAAGTAGTTGCAGAGGCCCATGAGGGTAAGCCTCTTTTCCGTATCGGCGTCGTAGGAGCGCACCGTGTACCGGTCCTTCCAGAACAGCGGATAGCCGTGCACCGTTTCTGATTGATTCGTCATATACATGCTCCGTTTGCATGCAGTATGGGTACTCTATAGTACGAAGGGAAAGAAAGAAACGTCAAAAAAGAAAAGGGACGAGCGCCTTTCTTTCTTGCGGGTAGTCGTCGAACAGCTCCCTGTACCAGCGATGGTGAGAAAAAGAACGCGGTGCGAGGTTCGCAAGCGTCCAGAAGGCGAACGCGACGCCGGGTAAAGACCATGTGGCAACGGCCCACCCGATCCATTCTGTGATCTCTCCGAGATAGTTCGGGCACGATACCCACCGGTACAGGCCGCCGTAGGGGATTCTGTATGTTTTTTCTCCGGCGCTCCTCAGTCCTCTCAGTATGTGATCGGAATGCATATTGATGAAAAAGCCTGCGAAAAACAACGCGGCTCCGGATACGAACCTGATACCGGCAAGCCACTGTATCGGGTATACGGGCGAGAGATAAAACAGGTATCTGCCGTTTAAATAGGCATTGACGCCGTTGAAAAGAAGGGAGGCGGCCACTATCACAAGCGGTATCCGGTCTTCCTTTCCTCTCTTGAGCGGGGAAAACAAAAACGAGCGGTACGCGTAGTGCATAAGCCACATCCCCAAGAAGACGAGGGCCGTTCTGTCGCCTCGGCGGTTTCCCGTAAGATAGAGATACAGCATGAGGAAGAAGGATACCGCCTCCATGACGACCCAGCCGGTACGACTTTTTATGGTCGGGCCGCCGTCGCGCTTCATATGGCGCCCGTAGGGCGCAGTCTTGAAAAACAGAAGCACGAATGTACAGAGCGCGGCCGCACACCAGGCCGACACGAACAGCACGAAGAACCGGTTCGTATTCATTCCGTTTACGCCTCCCGTTGCAGATATCCGTTGTTGAAAAACCACTCGATCGTATCCTCAAGGGTCCGTGTAAACGGCCGCGGTCTGAAGCCGAGTTCCTCCTCGGCTTTGCGTGCGGACACGTGCCGGTAGTGACGCAGCACGAAGAGGGAATCTTTCGTGAACAACGCCTCCATCGGGCTGCGTTTCAGGATGAATCGTGAGAACGGAAGACATGCCCGTGCGGCCCACATCGGCAGCTCCACCCGCTTCACGGTCCGGCCGACGATGCCGTCGGCGATCCTCACTACCTCCCCGACCGACTTCCACCCGCCGGAGAGTATGTACCGCTCGCCCTTTTTCCCCAACCGCTCGGCACAGACCGCGCCGGCGGCTACGTCCCTGACGTCGACCCAGTCGAATCCTCCCTTCAGGAGTATGCGGTGCCCCCTCTGCAGTATCTCAAGCAGCGTTCTGCCGAACTGGGAGGGTTTGAAATCGTACGGCCCTACCACTGCGGTCGGAGAGACCACCACCGCATCGAGACCCGATACACAGGCCTTTCGAACCTCATTCTCCGCGGCGGCCTTGCTTTGTTCATATGGCCCGTATCGACACCGGTACCGCCCCCGCGCATCGGGCCGTGCTACGGGCCGTATTACGGGCACCGAACGATCTTTCGTTTCTCCTATCAGGCCGCGGGACTCGTCGACGGTACCTTCTTTTGGAAACGGATCGAGCGCATGTATCGACCCGAAATACACAAGCCGTTCGGTATTGCACTCCATGCACGCCTGTATCACGTTTCTTGTTCCCTCGAGGTTTATCTTCATCGCATGAAACCCGTCCGCCCTCCGGAGAGTAATCTTCGCCGCGAGGTGGTAGACGACTCGAACGCCCCTGAATGCGTCGCACAGTGACTTCGGGTCGAGCACATCCGCCCGTACCGTCTCCGCGGCCAGCCCTAAAAGCGCACGGTCGTCGTTTTTTATCACCGCACGCACAGCTCTTCCCTCTTCGATGAGCTTTCGCACGAGGTTTGCGCCGATATGACCCGATGCGCCGGTTACCGCAACCATGCCCGCTCCCTGTCTCCGGAATATGGAGTTGTAATTTTATTTGGTATTGTCAGGAATGTCAAAAGGAATTATACCCGGCAAAATAAACGGGTATACACATGGGCGTCGCCGCCCGCGGACGGGTCGCACTTACGTCTATTTCACCACTTCGTCCGTCTTCGCCTTGGTCGCAATGCCGACGACCGCGAGGAGGAACAGGCCGGTGATGACCTGCTGGTAGGTTGTCGGCACCCCCATCGTGACCATTCCGGTCACGACCATGATGATCACCATCTCCCCGATGAAGATGCCTATGATGATATTGCATACTTTTTTCAGCGCTATTCCGATGAAGTATCCCATCAGGGGAGGGAAAAGCCTGAGAATGCTCGACATCCTCGTCGACGGTATTATCACCCCGCCGTAGCTCACGCTGAGGAAACTGGCGATGCCGAGAAACAGCCCGCAGAGCAAAAACCCGTTCATCTTTACCCGTTCGACCCTCACGCCGGCGTTGCGCGCGATGATCTCCGACCCGCCTACCGCTCCGATCTGCATACCGATCTGGGTCCTGTTGTAGAGGATATAGGCGACGACAAGGGCGGCCGCTCCAGCGATGATATTGTACGGCGCCCTGCCGAAGATGCTCAACTCATACGGCAGCACCGCGTCACCTACGAAGTTCGCCGCGGTCTCGTACAGTATCATGAGACCGATCGTTACGATCATGGAGGGAATTTTCAGGAGGTTGTATACGGTCGCATTGACGAGCTCCAGCACCACGGCGGTAGCGAGGCATCCGATGAAAAGCCATATATAGCCGACGCCCGTGCCGAGGGCGAGGGTAAGATTCGTACCGACGATTGCGGAGAGGATGATGATCGCCCCGATGCTGAGATCGTACAATCCGAGGGACATCACGAAGCAGAGCCCCCACGCCGAAATCGAGGGCAAAAACGCCTGCTGAAACATGATATACAGCGTCTGCAGGTTGCCGAAGCGCTTCGGCTGAAGCGCGAAAAAGATTGCGTATACCGCACACGGTAGTATGAGCACTATCAGGATCTTTCTCGGTAAACCCTTTCCCATCCTTATAACCCCGGTCTTTCGGTGCGAGATATGGTAAGGACCGGGGGCAAAACGCCCGCCGGTCCCCTGTTTCTGGCCTACTTATGCCGCTTTATCACGTCCTGCAGTGAGTACGCGGCCGCGATCTTTCTCAGATCCGAGAGCGTGAAGCTCGAATTGTGCCGTACCGTCATGTTTTTGATCTCCTCGTCGTTGTACGGCGGCTGATCCATGCACCATTTCATATACTCCTGCGCCTCGGAGACCGAGGTGAGGTAGATCGGCTGCATCGTGATCGTCTCGACCTTTTTGCTGAGAGGAGTACCGTCGACGTAGTTGTACAGCAGTATGAAGGTGAAAAACGGATCCGTCCAGTGGCCGCCCGACATCGCCGCGACCTCCTTGTTCTTCAAACTCTCCGCAATGTCCGGGCCGAAGTCCGACGCGGTAATACGAATCCGGCCAATCTTGTTATGGTTCTTTACCGCCCTAATGGTGCCCGAGAGAGGGCCGCCGCCGCCGCCGCCGACCGCAATCGCGTCCAGCTCGGGAAACGCCGCGATAAAGCTCTCCGCCGCATTGGCCGCCGGCTCGGCATCGAGTATATCCCACTGCTCGCCGAGAAGCGCGATGCCCTTTTCAGCGAAGGCCTTCTTGTATCCTTTGTAGCGGTTTTCCGCGGTCGTGTCCCCCTTGTTGTAGTTGATGATGACCGCATTCCTGCATCCCTTGTCCGCGAGCGCGCTTCCTAAATTGTACCCCACCGCGACTTCGTCCTCGTGCACGTTCCCGATGAAGTAGGGGGAGCTTTCCGCGTACTTCTTGATCTCGGGATCGTTGATCTTCCTGAAGTAGAGGGCGAGCGGTACCCCGGCCTCGTCCGCGAGCTTCACGATCTTCGGTACGACCGCATCCGTGCAGTTGCATATCATCACCGCATCGCAGCCGCGCGCGATGAGGTTCTCGATATTGCTCACTTGGTTGTCGGGCTTGAAACCGTCGACTGCGACCTCCACCTCCGCTCCGAGCACACCCGCGGCGTACCGCAGATTGCTGATGACTTTCTTGGAAAGCGGGCCGGAATCGGACCATATCGATACGCCGAAAAGATAGGGCCCCTTGGCCTTTTCAACCTTTTCAACCTTTTCAGCCTTTTCAGCCTTCGGGGCCTGTTCCGCGAATAGCGAAAAGCCGCCGAACAGCATTAACGAAAATGCAACCGTCAATACCAGACAAAAAATCTTGTGTTGTTTCATAATTACCGTCTCCTTTGTATTTTTTTCTATAGATTCAGTCTGTTTTGCCGCGCATCACCCCCTTTTTATTTGATCATCACCACGCTTTCCCTCTCGAACGACAGGTACACGGCGAGCAGGAATATTACGCCCTTCACCGCCTGTTGCAGCTCTGCCTTTATGCCGACAAGCACCATCCCGTTGCTCAGCAGTGCGAGCATGAGCCCGCCGATGATCGCGCTCTGCAGCTTCGCGCTCGATCCCCCGGTCAACGGCATGCCCCCTAAGACCAGGGCGGTAAGGATATCGAGCTCGAAGAGCAGGCCGGTCTTCGAATCGGCGGCCCCGGTTCTCACCACGTTGAGCCACCCGCAGAGTCCGCACAGTAAACCGGATATAAGATACGCAAGCACCTTCATCCTCTCGACCGGCACCCCCGAGTAGCGCGCGGATGTCTCTCCCGATCCTATCGCCCGCATGTTCTTGCCGAGGCTGGTATAGGTATAGGCGTAGTACGCCGCCAGTATGACCGTAACGAGGATGCTGGCCTTGATCCTGAAATTATCCAGCGAGAGCATCGCGAAGGGAAGGGGGATCGATCCCGAGTGTGTGGCGATTACGGTCAGCCCCCTCAGCACGAACAGGACACAGAGCGTGACGATAAAGGAGGGAATCTTGAAGAACGCGAGCAGCGTGCCGTTTATCATACCTACCGCGATACCCGTCAGAATCGCCAACGGAAGCGAGAGCCCGGGTGTGATCGCCGCAAACGTCGCCGCCATCGCGCCGCTGATCCCGAGAAGCGAGCCTTGTGAGAGATCGAGGGATCCCTGGGCCATAACGAACGTGACACCGATACACCCGATGATGAGAACCACCGCCTGGTTGAATATCAGCTTCAAATTACGGAAGCTGAGCAGCTTACCGCCCGTGAGCGCGCTGAACAGCACGATGATGAGCACGAGCCCGATATACGGTACTATCCTCTTGAAGCCCCTCATGGTTTCAATCCGCCGTCAGATCATGAAGTGTATGATCTCTTCCTCGGTGAGATCCTTCCTTCTTTCGAATATCTTTTTTACCCTTCCCGCCTTGAGCACTATGATCCTGTCGCTCACACCGATGAGCTCCTGCAGCTCCTCGGATATCACCAGTACCGCCTTGCCTTCTTTTTTCAGCTCCTGCATGAGGCCGTATATCGACGCTTTTACCGCGACGTCTATACCCCTCGTCGGACAATCGAGTATGAGGATGTCGGAGTCCTTCACCAGCCATTTCGAGAGTGCGACTTTCTGTTTGTTGCCCCCGCTCAGGTAGAGACAGAGCTGATTGATAGAGCTCATTTTTATGCTGAGCTGCTCAGCGCCGTATTGGGCGAGTTTCCGCTCCTTGCTGGGCGAAATGAAGCCGCGCTTCTGTATACTGGAGAGCGAGGGAAGGCATATGTTCTCTCTTATGCTCGAGAGAAGCATGAGCCCTTCCTGGTCCCGGTTTTTCGGCAGGTACCCGATTCCGCCCGCAATCGCATCGACGTAGTTCGTTATTCGCTTATTGCCGTCTGAAACCTCCACGCTCCCCGAAGTCGCCGGTTTGAGCCCGAAGAGCGTCTTGCCGAGGAGGTGCATACCGCAGTTCGTGAGACCGCCGATCCCCAAGATCTCCCCTCTGTGCAGCTCGAACGAGACATCGTAGTACGCTCCGTTCAACGTGAGGTTTTCAACCCGCAGAATGACCTCTTCTTCATACGAGGCCTCAGTGTCTTCCCTGTAGTAGGTATGTTGAAGCTCGCGCCCTACCATAAGCTCCTTGAGATCGTGCTCATTCAGCCCGCGGGTTGAAACCGTATCGACCGTCTCGCCGTCCTTCATCACGGTCACGCTGTCGCAGTGCTCTATGACTTCCCCCAGATCGTGCGAGATGAATATCACCGACCGCTTCTTTTTTTTCAGCCTTTTGAGTTCGCTGAAGAGGATCTCCCTTCCGTGATGAGAGAGCGCGGTCGTGGTCTCGTCTACGATAAGAAGGTCGGGATCTATGTAAAGCGCCTTCGCGAACTCGACGAGCTTCCTGTCCTCGAACGTGAGCGCGCCGATATCCGCGTCCGGCTGTATGTTCACGATGCCGTATCGATGGAGCACTTCGAGACTCCTTCTGTTCATGTTCGCCGTATTCAACAGTCCGAACCGTTTAAAGAGCCTCTCCTCGCCCAAGAAGAGATTAGCCGCTACGGTCAACCCGTCTATGGTCCCCATCTCCTGGACGACGATCCCGATTTTCTCCCGGCCCGCATCGAGCACCGATTCCGGGGCGTATGCGGTTTCGTTTTTGAACATCCTTCCCCCGTCCGGCCGGATGATTCCCGATACGATCGATACGAGCGTCGATTTTCCCGAACCGTTCTCCCCGACCAGTCCTCGTATCTCCCCCTCTTCGACAATGATGGCGGCGTTCTTCAGCGCGCGCGTTGTCACGAAGGTCTTGTCTATATTCTCAACTCGAAGGAGGCTCATCTCTCACTCCATATCGGGCAGCCACTGGTTCTCGGCGTCGAACATCTCGTCCGTCATGGATCGGACCTCGTCGAGTGTGAGCAGCGCCGACGTGAGAGGATCCACCATAACCGCGTGGTACGCCGCCTCGCGATCCCGCTTCAACGCCGCCTCCACTATGAGCGACTGTACGTTGATGTTAGTCCTGTTCAGCGCCGCAAGCTGCGGTGGAAGCTCCCCCACGTAGCAGGGGTTTATACCGTTCTTGTCGACGAGACACGGCACCTCGACGCAGCAGCCTGTCGGGAGGTTGGTGATGAGCCCCGTGTTGCGGACGTTCCCGTTGATCC
>JAFGTF010000076.1 GCA_016934265.1 Spirochaetota bacterium | reverse complement strand
TGTTTCTATGACAAGTTCAGGACCACGAGGGAGCTCTGTGTGACAGATGCCGATGTCGTTGTAACCGAGGATCCCTATCTCGGAAGTGATGCGAAAAAGTATAACTCCCGCGGATATGTAAATACATTTAAAAAGCTATGCTTCGCAGTAGGCATGATATCCGTGATCGCTACGGTATTGGAAGCGGAGTTCGTGCTCGTGAAGCCGGTGGACTGGAAGAGTTTCTATTCCCTGACAAAGGACACTCCTGAAACCATAAGAGAGACGATACGGGCACATCTCATCGGTGCAGCGACGGATCCGGACATTCAGGATGCGATTCTGATTGGGAGGTATTACATAGATCATGCGATGATTGTGAAGCAAAATCCATAATCCGGTCGTTCAATAGAGGGTGCCAGAAAATTATTGCATTAAAAAAACAATTAAGTAATTTTAAAGCAAACAAATAGATAATATTATATATAGAAAGGAGAAAATAAAATGGATGTTGTAATACTTATAGTTCAAACAGCGACTATGATTGCAATTGTACTGACTTTAATTGTATATAACCGACAGTTGTGTGTTATGCGAAACTCTGCGAAGGGACAGCATTTTCTATCATTACTCCAATATATACAATCAGAAGAAGTACGTTCGGCAAGGAAATATGTCTTGGGAACTCTTGCAAATAAGAAATTTAGTAAATGGACTGCTGAGGACTGTGATAAAGCATCTACGGTATGTGCATCATACACTACCTCTGGAGCTATGTTAAAGCTTGGACTTATTGATAAAGATATGCTTGAGGAGTGGAGGCTAAGCGTAAAGACTTGTTTTAAAATATGCAAACCATTAATTGATAAATTACGAAAAATAATAGGACCGGAATACTGGATTGAATTCGAAAAATTATATAATAAACTCAACCAAGATCGGCAATCATATTAACACCATTAAGTAAGAATGAAATAGAAAAAAATATAAACTTATACTATATTACTTTTCGTGAAAATCGATACCATCGTTGAATGGCTCATTGAGAAGGTAAACGAGGTGAACCACGGTAAGGTCGGGGTCGTTTTCAATATTGTTGACGATAAAGTAGAGTGGATACAGAAGATCTACGATCCTACGGAAAAACCCATTGACAAGAAAAAACCGGTTTATTATAGTGTGAGTAACAACAGATAACTGATTTTCGCTGACCGAATAACGGAGGCGAGGATCTGATCGAATGACAATATGTCGTCCGATCGGGTCCTCGCCTTTTTTCGTGTCCTGACGGAAGGGGACAGTTTTTGAGTGAAAAAGTCGGAAAAAGTCGGAAAAAAGAATGAGAACAACCAGGCTGAAACGGCTTTAAAACGGGCTGAAAAGGTATGGAAATACATATACATCGAGGGGATGACGCGAACTGCCGCCTGGAAGAAGGCGTTCCCGTTTACGAAGGCGAAGAAGAAGAACTGGAGCACGCTGGCGAAGAGAGCGTGCGAGCTCTTTGAAAGCGAGAAGATGGATGACATCGAAGGCCTTCTCAAGTCGTCAGGCCTCGGGCTTCCACGTGTGGTACAGGAGATCCACAAGGGTCTGACACAGAAGAAGGTGATCGTGTACCAGGGCAAGGTCACGATGGATGAAAACGGGAATCCTCTCGAGCTCGAGGACAATGCGACGCAGCAGCGTATGCGGGAGGCGTTGATCCGGATCCACGGTCTGGAGAAGCGGATCGTCGAGCATTCCGGGAAGGACGGCGGCCCGATACCGATCGGGGTGGTCGAGATCCCTTCGAAGAAATCTCCTGAGGACTGGAACAGGGAGCATGGAACGGGAGATAGAGAGGGTATGGACTCCGCAGCCGAAACAGAAGTTGGCCCTTGAATGTCCTGCGGACGAGCTGTTCTACGGCGGCGCCAAGGGAGGGGGGAAGTCCGACTTCCTCCTGGCCGATTTCCTGAGGGGGCTCAAGTACGGATCGCATCACCGGGGCATACTGTTCCGGAGAAGTTACGACGAGTTCGCCGAGCTGCAGGCCAGGGCGTACGAGATATATCCGAAGATCGGGGCCGTGTTTCACGGTCACTCACTGAGGAAGGGTAGCAGGGTATGGGAGTTCCCGAGCGGATCCACACTCAAGATGAGGTATCTGGACCGTGACGAGGACGTCCAGCATTACCAAGGACATCAGTATACCTGGATCGGGTTCGACGAGCTCAGCGAATGGGCGACGGACTACTGTTATATTTTCATGTTCAGTTGCGCCAGGTCCCCGTACGGTGTGCCCGTCAGTATAAGGGGATCGGGTAACCCGGGAAGACCTGGCCACGTATGGCTGAAGCACAGGTTCATTGACAACAAGGAGCCCTACAAGCTCTATCGGGATCCGGAAACCGAGATGTACAGTGCGTTCATCCCGGCGTTCCTGGACGACAATCCCATACTCATGCAGAAGGATCCCGCATACGAAAAGAGACTGAAGGCGTTGCCGGCTCATCTCTACCGCGCGTTCCGGAGCGGAGACTGGGATGTCTTCGCCGGCCAGGCGTTCGAGGAGTTCCGCAGGGACCTGCACGTGATATCGCCGGTTCCGCTGGATCCGAGCTGGTTCCGCTTCGCGTCGTTCGACTGGGGTTACGCGCACCCCTTCTCGATCGGATGGTGGGCCACAACACACGAAGGCCGGATGATCCGGTACCGGGAATGGTACGGGTGTGAACGGGGAAAACACAATGTCGGCATCAAGATGGCATCGCGGGAGGTTGCGAGAAAGTCCTGGGCCATAAGCGTGGCGGAGGGGTGCAAGGATATGGTTGCCGACCCCTCCATATGGACGAAGATCGACGAGGGCCCGTCGATCGCGGACAACTTCGCGGCTGCGGGCTGGAACATGATCAAGGGGAACAACGATCGCGTTTCAGGCTGTGCCAGGGTTCACGATTACATGAAGGGCCTGGCAAGTGACGGCCGGCCGCTGATGGTGGTATTCGATACCTGTAACGCCTGGATTCGCATAATGCCTGTGCTGATAGTGGATGACGATAATCCGGAGGACATTTTGAAGAAGCAGGAGGATCACCCGTACGATGATACCAGGTACGCGGCTATGTCGGAGTTCACTATACCGGAACGCGAACCGCATGTGAGCCTTGAAATACTACCGGATGATGTTGATGAAAAGAACAACGAATACGACCCGTTGGAGTAAACGATGTCGGATGTAGCTACGGATTTGAATCTTACCGAGTGCGAAAGACACAGGCTGCGGTACAACGCTCTGGTGAAGAAACGTGATCCCTTCCTCAGTGACTGGAAGGAGATCGCCAAATACGTCGATCCCCGCAGGGAGCTCATGGACGTCGACTTCGAGCAGGGGGAGACCGTAGGCAAATACATCTACGACATTTCACCGATCATATACTCCAACGAGCTGGTAAACGGGTTCCAGGGCAACATCGTAACTCCCTCCATACTGTGGTTCGATCTCAAGTTCACCAATCCGGAGCTGCGGGATATCCCCGAGGCCCAACAGTGGCTTGAGGACTGGGTGCGGTATCTGTACCGGGTCTTCGAGAACACGAAGTTCTATAATGCGATTCATGAATATATCAAGGACTGCATCCATTTCGCAACGTCGACCATAACCGTAGAGGACGACATCGGGAAACAATGCATCAACTACAGGACACGGCACCCGATGGAGACCGTTATCGCGGAGAACAGGCAGGGTGACGTCGATACCGCCTACAGGAAGTATAAGCTGTCAGCGACCGCGGCCTTTAAAGCATGGGGAGAGAAGCTCAGTGATAAGATCCGGAACGCGGCGAGGAACAGCTCGACGATGTACGACGAGTTCGAGTTTATTTTCGGCGCCTTTCCGAACAGTAATCACGATTCCACAAAGGACGGAGTGCAGTTCAAGAAGTTCAAACTTATAACCTTCGAAGCCGAATCGAAGGGACCCGACGAGGAGCCCCTTGAGGTGAGCGGGGACTCGGACCTTCCGGATATCGTGTGGAGGTTCGACAAGAACAGCAACGAGTGGTACGGAAGAGGTCTTTTTCACGATGGTCTTCGGTTGATAAAATCCCTGAATGCGAAGGGAAAGGATCTCGGCAAGGCGTCTCATCTTGCAGTGTCTCCCGCCTGGTATGCTCCTGAAAGTCACCGCGGCAGGCTTCGGGTTACGCCCGATACGTTCAACTACTACACGAAATACGCTGAGGAGAAGATCGAGTCCATACACAAGGATATCAAGTATCCGGTGGGCCTGGACCGCGTTCAGGATGAGAGGCATCAGCTGCGTGAGCTCCTGATGGTCGACTACTTCCTCACTCTCCATGAGGTTGCGAAGGATGTAAAGACCGCAACCCATGCGGTAGAGCTGAAAGGCGAACAGTCTATCATGCTCGGCACTTCCGTGGGAAGGTTCGAGTCGGAGGGACTGGATCCGCTTCTTAACAGAACATTCCGCATAGAGTACGAAGCCGGCCGGGGACCCGAGGTTCCGGAGGTTCTGCACGATTACGGCGGGGACACGATCCAGATCGACTACATAGGACCGCTCTCCCAGCAGCAGAGAAGGCTTTTCAAGTCCAGGGGAATAATGCACAGCCTGAATGCACTCTATGGGGTGATGGGTATGTATCCGCCGGCTGCGGACAAGGTCGATTTCGATTTTGTAACCGAGGAGATCCTCGAGGGCTACGGTATGCCGCAGAAGGGGATCAGGGGCGACGAGGAGGTGTATAAAATCAGGGCTGCAAAGGCACAAAGGGCAGAGGAGGAGAGAAAGATCATGCTCACGAAGGAGCTCGCCGACGCCTTCCCGAAACTGGCGAAGAAGGTCGAGAGCGGTTCAGTCATCGAACAGGCGCAGCAGGCCGCTTCGGGAGGAGTAGGTGGATAATCCGTATCCGAAGCTGGATCACAGACAGTACAAGAGGGTTCAACATTTGTTCCGGAGCAACTACGACACTCCCGAAGGGCGTAGAATGATCTGCATACAGCTCTGTGACCTGGGATTCTTTTCCGAGATATCAGCCGATCCTGAGAAGGTGGCACTCCAGAACCACGCGAAACATCTTCTTCGGTTATGCGGAATCTTCGAGAAAGGGAAGGAACAGATGATCGTCGATGCTCTTTTCGACAGGGTGCCTCTGGGTGGTCCCGAGGAGGAAGAGGAGGTGGAGGGGGAGGAAGACGATGCCGAAAGCGTTTGAGGATTGTGTAAATAACGGCGGCAGAGTTCGGACCGTATCGGGACCCAGCAAGGAACACGGCCTGAAGGAAGGGGAGAATCAACGGTTCTGTTATCTGGGCGAGGAATCATTCGCCGGCGAGATTTATAAAACGAAAGAGGATCGAAAAACCTTTATCACGAGGTGAGGCAATGGGCAAGGAAGACAAAGAATGCGAGCCGGGTACCATGAAACAGGAGGAGGGGAAGCTCTACGTATGCAACAAGAAGGGGAAGTGGGAATCCTATAAAAAAGACCGGACAATCGAGGGCGGAATCCGCCGTATCTACGACCTTCCTCCGAAGGAACGAAAGACATTTTTATCAAGGAGCTGATCATGAGAAGCGACGATGCAAGGAAGGCTTCACTCAAGACCTTTGTCGACGACCTGGAAGCGGACGCGAGGCTCACCGCGAGTCAGCGCGGTTTCCTCACGTATTACAAGGGGGCCCTCGACAGCGGTACGAAGCAGACCGAGGATCAGAGGTTCCTGTACATCATGGACTGTTTCTTCACCAAGATCAAGTATTAGAGCGGGCTCGGTACCCGTTTTGATAAATCTAATGTGGGAGGGATGGAAGCTATGTCTGAGACAGATGGCGACCTGACCAACAAGGACGAGGATTTCAAGTTCGACCTCCAGCTGTTCGCGGAAGGAGAAGGCGAAGGGGAGGGCGAGGGCGAAGGAGAGGGTGAAGGCGAAGGGGACGAGTGGGGGAAATTTCTCGACCAGTCGCCGGACGAGTACAAACGGCACGAGGCCTTCAAGGGGATGAAAACCCTTGGGGAACTGCAGAAGGCATATTTGACTCTCCAGGAGTCCTCAAAGGGATCCGTGAAGCTGCTCAGTGATTCACCGACGGATGAGGAGCTCAAGGAGTACCGCGGGAAGATGGGGATCCCCGAGACGAAGGAGGGCTACGAGTTGCAGCTTCCCGCGATCGTCGAGGAACTCGGAATCGACAAGACGTTCCTGGGGAAATTCAATGAGATGGCGCACAGCCTCCACCTGTCGAAGGCCCAGGCCGGGAAACTCTTCACGTGGTACAACGACGGCTTCGTTGAGAGTTACAATAAACGGGTAAAGGAGTACGAGGGAGAGCTCGAAAAGGCCGAAACGGAACTCAAGGACGAATGGGACGAAGACTACGACAAGAACGTCGAGCTCATGAAGAGGGGGTTCCGGGGAGTCAAACAGGCACTCGGCAAAGAACTCGGGAAAAAGCTCGAGGACCTGCTCTTCGACGAGAAGATCGACGGGCGGAAGCTCGGAAACCACCCGCTGATGATACGGGCGTTCTCCTATATCGGCAAGAACATCACCGGGAAACTGCCGGCCGATGGAGAGCCGTCCGGGGCCGATGAGGACATGCTCGACAGGCTGTACCCGAGCATGAAGCACTTGAAGAAAAAATAAGGGTTCGTTGAACCTTTAACCTTATACCTGAAAGGCATTGGACAGAACCTTCAGGACGAGCTCCCGTGACCCGTACAGGAAACGGAACCGGTCCCTGACTGGGTACGTATGGTGCCGGGGATGGAATTGAGGTACAGAAACTTAATTCTATTCACGGGGGACAACCATGGCAACACAAAGCGCCTATGGCGGTCTCGTTGAGCTTGCAAATCGTCACTGTGGGAAAGAATACATCGGTGTCGTGAACACCCTCGTCGAGGATGTTCCGATAATCGGTGATGCGGTATTCACCGAGGCGAACGATCAAACCAGCCATCATCACACGAAGACAGCGATTCTTCCCATAGCATCCCGACGCGGACTGAACGAAGGAATCACCCCCACCAGGATGGTCACCAAACCAATGACCGAACATATGTCCCGGATCGAGGATCATGTGAACATCGACGAGTACGAGGTTGAGCTCGCAAGTGATATGCGACAGTACAGGTACGACGAGGACGAGGGGCATCTGGAGGGTATGAAGCAGCGGATCGGTACAGACTTCTGGTACGGCAGCCACGCTGTCGATATCAGAGCGGTCGACGGACTTGCGACGCGGTACGCTGCGCTCGCCGAAAACGTCCTGAACTGCGGCGGAACCGGAGAAGATCTGAGTTCCTTCTGGTTCATAGGACATAACAAAAGGGGTGTTTTCCTGGTGTACCCGAAGAACGCGAAGAACCTCGGGATCAAGAGAAATGACAAAGGTTTGATTCTCATCAGAGATTCCGCCACTGGAAAGCAGCTTTTCAAGTGGGTAACGCAGTTCGTTTTCAATTTCGGTACCGTTGTCAGAGACGACCGATACGTGCAGCGCGTGTGCAATATCAAGACTACCGGCGCAGAGAATACGCTCGATATCGATCTGCTCATCGAGGCTTACGAGAACCTTCCCACCACAAAGGGCGTGGTCGCTTACTGCAACAAGAAGATCAAGACCCAGCTCAACATAGCGGCAGCCAACAAGCCGAACGTGCTCTGGACGGGGAAGGATCCTTTCGGCAAGCCCCAGCTGTACTTCTACGATATTCCGGTGAAGAAGGACGGTATGATCCTCAGCACCGAAGACGCTGTAGCGTAAAGGGAGGTGAGAGAACATGATTATCGATAAAGACCTTGTGCTCGAGCTCGACATGGCTATGCCGAACGATACGGAAGCCGACGCCACCACTACCCGGGACCTGAAGGCCGCCGGCGTAGGGGGCAGCGGATCGCTCTGGGCTACTGCCATTGTGACTACAAAGCCGACGGCAGGGACGGGTGTTCAGGCGAAGTTCTACTTCAGCGCGAACGATTCCGACTGGGAGGACGTCTTCACCGGCGATGAAATCGCCATTGCGGACGCGACGGTAGGTAAGGTGCTCGCCTGCTTCGCGCTTCCGCCGGACGTACTCCGGTACATCAAGGGTGCGCTGAAGAGCAGCGGCGACTGTAGCACGGGCAAAGCCAGCCTCCTCATAGCTCATGAGCCGGTGAAGTCTCTCTGACGACTGCAAAAGAATACCCAGGGGGAGGCCCATCTCGGGCCTCCCTTGAATAAAACTTTTTGGAGGAAGTCATGGCAAGGTACATGTGCATGAAGACAAACTACAAGCATGCGACAAAAACGCTGTACGAGAGGGGTGAGTTCTACGAGTTCGACAAGAACCCGGGAAAGCACTTCAAGCAAGTGGGGAAGCCGAAAGAGGAGAGCCACGAAAAGAACATCGACGCCATCCTGGAAAAGATCGATTCCCTGGAGAAGCAGAAGGCCTCTTTAGAGAATAAGATCGAGAAGGACCCGAAGGACACGAAGTCGAAGTCGACCCTTGAGAGCGTCGAGAGAAAGATCGCTGCACTCGAAAAAGCTATCCAGGGGTAACGGATCATGGCCGAATCATCGACAGCGGTCTGCAACTTTGCTCTCTCGAGGATCGGCGAGCAACGCATCCTTACTATTGACGGTGAAGACGAGAGATCCATCGCCTGCAGGCTGTTCTACGAGGACACCGTAAAAGAGGTCCTGCGCCTGCACGAGTGGAATTGCGCCAGCTTCAGATCGCAGCTATCAAAGATCAGCGAGACTCCGCTCGGCGGGGAATACGCGTACGCGTACAGCAAGCCCGAGGATCCCGACTGTCTCCGTGTTCTGAGGATAATCAATCAGCCGAAGGCGAAGTACAAGGTCGAGAACGAGAGACTGCTTGCGAATATATGGCCCTGCATCATCGAGTACACGGGCTTTATAATCCCTCCGAAATGGGACGCTGCGCTCCTGTGGGCTATCGTCACAAGGCTCGCCTGGAGGCTCACCTTCAAGCTCACCGGCGCTAAGGATCTCAGGCGAGATCTCTATGGTGAGTTCAAGGACGTGCTCGGCGACGCGATCGGTGTAGACCAGCAAGAGAAGTTCGGTCCGATAAGCCAGGAACCAGACGAAACGGATTCCTGGGTGGATCCGTGAGTAACAATCGAAAGGTAGCGTGATATGGCAAGGGCTTCTCCGATTATCAACAATTTCGTTGGGGGAGAAATATCCCCTCTTTCCGAAGCGAGGAGTGACCTTCCCTATCCCCGTCAATCTTGCAGGGATCTCAAGAACGGCTTTGTTCTCCCCCAGGGTGGAGACGAAGAAAGGCCCGGTACCGTATTCGTTGCAAAGAGCAAAACAGCTGATAAGCGGGTCCGCCTCATACCCTTCGAGCACTCGATCGACGTCAAGTACATACTTGAATTCGGGGAACAATACATTCGGGTATATAGGGACCATGAGCAGATTCAGAGCGGAGAAAACCCATACGAGGTGAGCGGATCGCCGCCGTACCTGGAATCCGAGCTGCGTGGGATCCAGTATAGAATGGCGGGATCCACAATGTACCTCGTTCACCCGAATCACCAGTGGAGAAAGCTTACGAGGACAGCGGACGATAACTGGACCCTTGCCGCGGTCACAACTACTGGAGTCGATTTCTCCGCGGAGGGCGACAGGCCCTCCTGCATAGATTATTACGGCGATGCCATCTACCTGGGTGCGACAAACAACAATCCGAACCAGTACTGGAGATCGAAGGTTGGCGATCACGAGAACTTTACGCTCGGAACAAACCCGGCCGACGCCTTTACGAATAAAATCGGTACGAAGAAGAACGTGAGGATAAGAAATCTTGTCGGCAAACACGGCATGTTCATCGGTACAAATATAGGCGAGTACATCATTCCCCTCGATAGTGACGGCATCATCACACCAGCGAGTCTCCCCAGCGACATACAAACGCTATACGGTAGCAAAAACATCTCCGCCGAAATAGTGAACGATGCCGTTTTGTTCTTTCAGAAGGGAGGTAAAAGGCTGAGGGAATACGTCTATTCCTCCGAGAAATCCGGATACAGTGCTATCGATTTGACCTTTTTCGCAAATCATATAATGGAGTCGGGCGTTGCTGAGATGGCGGTTCAAACGGAGCCGCAAACAATCGTATGGCATACCTCAAATGACGGCCGTCTTATAACGCTGACGAGGGAGCTGGAGGTCGCGGCTTGGAGTCCTCACCCCATGCTCGCCACGAAAACGGAGGATGGCACAACGCCGGCAACGGTGGAGAGCGTCGCTGTTCTCCCTAGTGGCGACGACGTTGAGGATGAGATCTGGATATCCGCTTTACGGTGTGATCCGGACGGCAAGAGGTACATAGAGTATTTCAAGCCGCGGAACTGGGGATCCGATCAGAAGGACTGTTACTTCGTGGATTCGGGAGTCACGTGGGACGGTGGTGCTGATAAGGATATCACGGAATACAGCAGCGCGAAGCCTATTCAGGTATCGTCTGCAGGTCACGGCTTCTCTGATGGGGAATTTGTCAGATTCTCGGAGATAGAGGATACAGACGAGACCCCTCTCGATTACACGGTTTTTACAGAGGACGACACTCCGGACCGGCTTACCGTTGAAAAGAATAAGATTACGGTTACAGACTTTGACAGGGACGAGGTCGTATTTGTCTCGAAGGACTGCGGGACCGCTTTCTTTTCGGAAAACTTCGAGTTCACGCTCAGCGCGAAGCTCGAAGAGGCCGACGAGGACGCGATCGCCGGCATATGGGGACTCGCCAATTCGATCGACGGGATCCAGGGTATAATCTCCGCGGGCGGGGACTGTCTATGCGTAAGCGTCAAACAAAAGTCGGCCGACAGCAAATACTACATTGAGCTCCTGGAGATAGCTTCAGGCAGCTCCTATACATCCGAATACGAGATAGAGCTCGAAACCGATTACTACCTGGTCGTCGAGCGGGACGAAAGCGAGGGAGATTACGGCAATCTGTACTGCTACATATACTCAGATGCCGATCGATCGAATCTCCTCCGGGCCCTCGAGCTCGAGCTCCATGCAAAAATCGACTACAGATACCTGTTCGCCTTTCAGTCACACGAGTACGCAACTGGCGGTAAATCCCTCTCCGGAGAGATAAGCGATCTCTGGGGTAATTTCAAGAGGGAATCTCTCAACCACCTGGTGTTCAAGGTGGCGAACTCGACTACCAACACGTTCGATCTGAACAACGAATACGACGACGATGTTGACGGTTTCTTTCACAAAGAGTATGTCAGCGGCGGCAAGGTGCAGAAGGTCACGAAAACAGTAGGGGGGCTCGACCACCTTGAGGGGCAGATCGCCTCCGCGTTGGTCGACGGCGCCGTGCATCCGGACAGGGAGGTTTCCGCCGGCGAGATCGAGCTGAAGGGCTATGCAAACAAGATACACGCCGGCCTGGAGTTTGACGCTAAGTTGAGGCCTTTTCCCTGGGGCCATCCGGGCAAAAAGAAGAAAGTTAATAGTCTATTGGTATGGTTTTACAAGACGTGCGAATGCAAGGTAGGCCCTGACGAGGACCACCTGCAACCCATTACGTTTAGGAAGCAGAGCGATCCGATGGACGCTCCTCCCCCGCTGTTTACTGGTAAACTGGAGCCTCCCGGTTGGCCGGACGGATACAGCGAGGATGCTGATATTGTTGTCGTTCAGGATCTACCGCTACCTATGACGATTATCGCCTTACTGCCGGAGTTCGATCAAAATGAGTGAGATCAGAGAGCTTAGAATCGTTCCGTTTGAACTGGATCACCTGAACCAGGTCGTGTTCAGGGCCGTCGAGTTCGGACGGTATGAATTCATAGAGAACTACAAGGAGACGTTTCTCAAGGGACCGGCGTATTCCGCGTTCGACGGTGAGTCGCTCGTTTTCTGCGGCGGTGTTGTCATTTACTGGAAGGGCGTCGGTGAGGGCTGGCTGATATGCAATCATACGATCAGGAAGTACATACGCGAGGTCTGTTTCTATGTGGGCGAATATCTGAAGAAGATCATTTCGGAGGATGATCTTCACAGGGTTCAGGCTACCGTTCCGGCTCAGTGGGGCCAGGGTGTTCGCTTTCTGGAGAGAATGGGTTTCCAGAGGGAGGGGCTTCTGAGGAAATATAGCAAGGATGCTGAGGATTACTATATCTATTCGAGGGTTGGATAATGGCAGACCCGTTGACAGCGGCCTTCATAATGGTGGGCACGACACTAAATATAGCCGGCACCGGTCTTCAGGCAAATGCTCAAAGACGGGCGTACGAGGCCGCGGCCGAACAGGCGGAAAAGGACGCCGCGTACGTGGAAGAGCAAACGGAAAAAGCAGTGCAGAGATACAGGGAGGAAGGGGAGGAGTTCCAGGGAAGGCAGCGGGCTATAATAGGGGCTTCGGGATCAACATTCGAAGGATCCCCGTTGATGATCTACGAGAAGACCACGAGACAGATGGAGGAGGATATTCTCCAGATCCGGGAGCAGGGCAAGCACGAGGCCGAAAGGCTGAGATCCCAGGCCGGGCAGTACAGTGAAATGGCGACACAGACCGCGGTCTCAAGCCTCTTCAGCATGGGTCAAACATTCATCTCCGGCGCGTATGATGCCTACAAGCTTACACCAGGCTCGTTTAAGCAGAATTATGTCAATAAAGCATACCGTTATCAGGGATTACGGTTTCCGGGATAAAGCATGAAAGTACCACAGACAAAATATAGGGTTCCGCTCGCCGGGCCTGCAGGCATCAGGAAAATGCCTGTTACCCAGGCATACCAGAGCATGGGACGTTTCGGTGAGACCCTTGCACGGATAGGTTTCGAACGGGCGGAGAAGCAGAAAAGAGCTCGGGAGATAAGCCAGTTCTCTTCCGCCAAGGTGAACATAATCAACGACTTCAATGAATTCCGGATTGAGCTGTCGAAGGATACGGATTATTCGACACACAGGCAGAAGGCGGAGAAGCGCTTAAAGGAAATATACGACACGAGAAAAAACGGGGTCACCGAACCGAATGCCAGGGACGAGCTGAAGAGATGGTGTGATTTACGATCGGTCGAGCTCCTGTTCGAGGTGGACAGTAACGCCAGGCAAATTGAATACGAATACAATCAGGTGCTGCTTGAGAATGATCTGCGGACCGCAGAGAAAAATCTCGACAAGGGACTTGTCGGCGAGCTCCTGGACGACGCCCTCGCGGTAGGGACCATATTCCCGGACGACGCCGAACGGGAAAGAACGAGGATCTATCACAATATCGATTTCAGCCTGACGCAGCGGGAAGCGTATAGCCGCGGGCTGGAGAAGGGACTCGAATACATAAACAGCGCCGAGGTTTCAGAGAGTATCACGGCCGACGACCGGGAAGCGATAGCAAACGCGCTCAGGGCCGACATAGAGAGGGCCAGGAAAGAAGAAGCCGAACAGCTGAAAAAGGCACAGGAGGAGCTCTACAACGAGGGTATAAGCGAGTACATAGCCGGCACGCTCACCATGGCGAAGCTCAATACTCCGAAGTACCGCGCCCTGAAAAACGAAAATCGTACGACACTCGTTAACATGCTCAAATCGAGGCCCAAAGAGGAAGAAGGCAAGCCTGAATCTGAAATCGATGATCCGGTTGTCATTCTGGATTACATGCGGCTCTACGACGATCCTCAAAAGTCGAAGGACGAGCTGAAGGGGTTCCTGAGCGACCATCTCGGAGTAGGCATTTCTCCTGGAAAATACATGGAGTTCTACAAGGACCTTGAGATACGGAGGCCCGACCTGGCGCGTAAAGCTGGGCAGCAAGTTTTTACAGATATGCGTAACGACGGCACGATCGATAAGTCGACCGAAGCCGAGTTGAATATGCATTACCATGAGGTTCTTGCAGAAAAAGATTATTCCAACGAAGAGAAAATCAATATAGCCGAACAACTGGGAGAGCTTTATAAAACAGAGGAAGTCAAACGTAGACTATTCAGCGAAGAGACCAAACAAAAACCCAAAGAAGAAGAGAGATCTTCTGCCGACTGGGGAAGGAATATACGAGAGGGCAAGCTGAAGGGTTTCGAGCGTACATACCTATCTCAAATACAATCCGTCTATGCTACACAGCTCGAAGAGTATCGTAAAGAAAAGGGCAATGATCCCGTATCAATAAGCTATCTCGAAACGGGTGAACAGGTACTCTATGACGGTGAAGATCATTGGGTATTCCGTGATGGCAGATGGTACAAATGGAGCGAGAAGAAACAAGATTGGATTCGTAGGAGATTGAAGTAATGCCAGGTCCTCCGGGATTACTGAAAACGAGTCCGTTATTGCAGCCGGAAATCGAGGAGGTCGCTAAACCTATAACCGAGGTCACTACCGGAGGTCCTCCTGGATTACGGGCAACAAGCCCTTTACTTGGTGAAGAGGTGCCGGAAGATGCGGTCAAACAGGCTTATCAAATTGCTGATACAATGGCGGATCCCGAAGAACAGAGAGCTAAAATAAATAATTCATTGTTGCTGGCACAAGAGCTCAAGATGAGACCATCGCAGGCCTATAACAGTCATGATGCGATTATCAAAGTATGGACCGGCAAATCAAACGTTTCGGCAAAGACGTTCGGTGAGTATCTCAAAGATAAATTCACCATCGGTCGAATACAGGATGATATCGGTATCCTGTCGTTTGCACAGATGGCGGGTGACGATTCGGAGGAAACACAAGCGAAGATAGAAAAACTCCAGTCCAAGATGCCTTCTCCTGAAATGGTGAAAAGAGCATTGCCGGCACGTATCGTCGGGGAGGTCATGGAACAGGCTCCGTTGTGGATTGCCGGTGCAAAAGAAGGTGTATATAGAGCCGCTCCTACAGCCTTCGCGTTCGGTATGACGGCATTTATGCTCGGACAGATTCCCCCGGCAACAGCAGCTTTGGAAGAAGCGATTACCGTTCCGGCGGCCACGGCAATGGGGTTCAAGCTCGGTTTCGGTTCGGCGGCGATAGAGCATATCGGGAAAGTTGAGGGCGGCCTCGCATACCGGGAGATGATCGAAAGAGGTATTGATCCTCAAATCGCGAAATGGGCAGGAGCTTCTGTTGGTATAATAAACATGCTTCTCGAGATGTCAGAGGCTCAGGTCGTGGTAGGAAGCTTGAGTAATCCCGCAAAGCGTTTACTTAAAAAGAGTATCCGGAAAGTGGTCCGTGATGCCTCAACAAGCCCGAGGGTTCTGCAGGCGTTAGGGAAAGGGCTTGGAAGATATACAGGTGATGTCGGAATAAACGTAGGACAGGAAATTGCGCAGGAAACAACCAACATCCTCTTCAGTGAACTCGCTGTCGAGATAAACAATCGTGCTAAGGGCAATCCGGAACTACGTCATGAGTGGGAGCAGGCCCTCCCGCGGCTGAAAGAGATAACCGTGAAGTCGACGGAAGGCATGGTCGGTATGCTGTTTCCTGGGAGCGCCCTGAATACAGCGGTCATGGCGAAGGCTGCATTTGCTGAGGCGCAGAAAAGCGAGTCCCTGAAAGCATCGGAGGAGGCTGCAACAGAACAGGCAATACAGATAGGGAAGATGGGGAAGCAGGAGATGCCTCCAACACGAAAAATAACACCCAGGGTTACAGCCCAGGGGGCGGTGAAACAGACTCCTGTACCCAGTGAAGAGGTGAGTGTCGAAGAGATCGGCCGGTATTTCGAGGAGAGATCGGAGCTCGCAGACAAGATAGAGGACGTAAAGCTCCGGAACGAGGTCCAGCTCGGAAAAGCGAAGATCAAGGACCTTATCACCATGGAGGACATCAAGAAGGAAGCCCGGGCACTGAGGGAAGAGGCGAGGGCGCAGTACGTAATCGAAAAATCAGAGGGGATTGTGGCACAGATTGAAGATATGGGCGGGATCAATGTCCGTTTCTTTAAAGGTTCGGAGGAGGTGAAAAGCATACCTAAGCAGATACGCCGGCGTGTATTTACAACGGACGAGTTTGCGATGGACCTCGATGAGGCAGCAAATATGCTCGGCATGACGGATAACGAGCTGATTGAGCAGCTCAAGTCGGCCGAGGTACCAAAGAGACCGTCATCGAAGGTTAGTGACTACATCGCGCAAGCCGAGGTCGAGCTTCTGAACGATCTGAATGCAGGTAACATCACGGAATCCGAGTACGTAGAGCTGAAGAAAGCGATCGAGGTTTCAGGAAAGAAGATCGAGGAGGCGGGACGTAAGGGCCTGACTATCGGGAAAAGAATGGGCTCAATCAAACAGAAGGAGCATTACAGGGAGATCCAGCAGCGGGTGAAGGAAAAAAAGGTAGTACGAGAGTATATCAAAAAGCTTGCAAGACGAATCTCGAAGCCGCCGTCTGCCAATACTGATCTCTACTACGCCCAGGCGATCGAATATGTCCAGGATGGTATCGATCCCTCATTTCGCATGGAGCGTACTCTGGAGAAACGCGAGAAGACGAGGGAATACCTTGAACGACATCCGGAGGCCCGGGATTACATGCCCAAGGAAGTGCTCGACATGCTCGATAAAAAGCCGCTCAACGAACTTTCGATCGAGGAGCTAGAGGAGATAGATGCAGAGATCGCAAGATTAAAGCAGCTCGGACATATGAAGTATGAGTATAAGAAGGCTCTACGCGACAATGAGTGGACGGCACGACGTAATGGGCTTCTTAGTAGCATCATGGGGGGGAAGCCTTTCAAGCCTTCGAAAGAGGAATATATCGGTAAGCCGAAACGGGAACCGATCAGGACCGGATACTATCTCGCCCTCATCCCGCAATCGTTGTTTGATCTGATAGATGGTGGCAAGGGAACCTACAGCGGGCCATTTTACAACACCTATTATAACGAAGTGAATAACCTCGAAAACCGAAAATGGCGCCATATAGACAAGCGTATGAAAACAGTGAAAATAAAGCTGGAAAAACTTGAAGTCGATTTCAACACCCTCATGAAGAAGCGAATCGTAGGAGATAAGAAATACACGGTTGCAGACATGATGGGTATATACGGATTGTCGCTCAACAAGTTGAGTCTCGCAGCAATCATTTACGGTAACATGGGAAACATGGATCCGTTTGTTGCTCGTGACCAGGTTATCGCGATTCGGAAAGCCCTTACTGACCAGGAGAAGAAGGCTGTCGAAGTGATCATGGAAGACTTTGAGGAGAGCTACTCGAGGATCCGCGAGGCCTTCATCGAATACAAGAATCAGGACCTGGGAAAGCAGCAGAATTACCTGCCGATGTATCGCCAGGAAGTGGCGAAAGAGATGCTCGACGAGATGATGGCCGAGGAGCTCCTGAACCGGATGAACCTGAAGAAAGGGTATCCACCTCGGGGATTTACCTACGAGCGTCTCGAAAAGATTCCTTCTGAGTTCCAGAAACCGATCAAGACGAATATCCTGGAGATCTGGGCTGATGGAGTGCAGAGGCAGGAACATTTCGTCTCATTCGCGGAGAAGATACGGGACCTTCATAAGTTCAATCAGGATCCGACGATCAGGAGCGCTATCGAGCAGAAGTTCGGAAGGAGTATGCTTGAGCGAGTTAAAAACTATACGAACGCGATCGGGAATCCGAACATCTACAAGCAGTATACGGATATCGAGAAATTCAGCGCTGTTGCTCGCCGGCATGCTGCACTTGCATACTTGTCATTCAACCTGGTTACGATGGCGAAGCAGGTTCCTTCATTCTTTTACTATATGTGTAAAGCCGGACCGGCTCATCTGATGGGTTCGCTGATCTGGTGTGCTACACATCCGAAGCAGGCAATCGAGTTCGTGAACCAGGATCCACAGATGGAGCACAGATCTCTTGAGCGTGAGCTCGAGGAGCTGCAGCGGATCGATAAGGCTGCGTATGAGCGAATAATCAATAAGATCGGGAAGGTGGGATTCTTCGGTATCCGGGCTTTCGACAAAGCGGTGACCACGGTCGGTTACATCGCTACTTATACAAAACACACCGACATGGGGTATTCTGACCGGAGGGCTCGGGAGGTTGCGTTGAACGAAACTCTGCGGACGCAGCCGGCAGCGCAGGCAAAGGATATCGCGGAGATCTATCGATCCAACGAAGTGCTGAATTGGTTCCTGCAGTTCTCGAATCAATTAAACAAGATCTGGAACATGACCGCTTACGATATACCTGCACAGTTCAAAGGGCATAAATACCATGTGGCGCTCTTGGAGGCGGTGAGTATCGGGCTCGGTGCGATCTTTATTTGGTCTCTCACTCATCGTCGATGGCCTGATAAAAAAGAAGACATCGCCGATGCGCTATCAGAAAACGGTCTCAACATGGTGCCTGGTGTAGGGCGTATGATCAATGCAAGCAGGTCCGGATGGAAGTCTTCGGCACCGGCAGTGCTGAAGTCAGTCGAGTCTATAGGAACAGCAATATCAAAAGGCGTGTCTGCAAAACGTAGGATAAACGCCATTATTGAAGGTGGCGCAGTGGCAATGGGGCTGCCGTACATTTCAGTCAAACGAGGAGTAAAAATGATAGAGAACAGGGACCTCCGAGAGCTTATCGGCGGTCCACCGAAGGAGTAGGTCATGGCAGTAGAAGACAATGAAGCGAGAGTGCCATACGATTGCGACGGATCACAGAAGGATTTTCCCTTCAGTTTTTCCGTTTACGACAAGGAAGATCTTAAGGTTTACCACCGCTATATTGAGAGCGGAGATATAAAAGAGAAGCCACTGGTTGAGGGCGAATATACAATATCCTCTGCATATAGCCACTACAGGAACGGTGGCGTTGTTCATACCGTGGAAGCGTATCCATCACCGGACAAGATCATACTGCTCAATGATCCCGTGCTGAAACAGACCGCGGACTATGAATACGGGGACGGGCTTCCCTCCCAGGAACACGAGAACACGATCGACAGGGCATATATAGCACTTCAGAAGTTTCGAGAGTCATTGGATCGGGTACTGACGCTTATGGTCACTTCATCTTTCAAGGGGCTCACACTTCCGGATCCTGTGGCGAACATGCTACTGAGCTGGAAGGAAGATCTATCCGGGCTTAAGAATGTCACCGGTGCGAACATTGGAGATCTCACAGTAAGTGAGTGGATCAAAAACAATCTGCTGGATGATGGTAATGCTGCTGCTGCAAGATCAACATTGGGTCTTGGATTACTTAGTCAATTTGATTTAATGAGGATCTATCTTTCTTCTACGCAGAGCGCGGGATCTACCACTTTAGTAAAGTTGGAGCTTGATACTGCGGCTCTTGACTTGAATAGCAAATTTGATACTGAGAATTACAAATTTATCCCCGGTGTTAATGGATATTACGGATTCATACTTCATGTGCACACGGTAGGCCTGGATGCGGGTGAATATTTAAGGGCAGAGATTAGGAAGAATTCTACCACAATCATAGGTTATATGAAAGCGAGCAGCGGCTGTACGGGATGCTGTGTGAATTCAGACGCTTTTGCGCTGAATTATTTAACATCCACAGATGAGATATCATTCCACGTGTATCATAATCATGCTTCTGCCATAAATATTGCAGGGGGTAATGAATACCAAACGAATGTCATTATCGTTCAATTTCCAATAATACTATAAGGTCTGAAAATGCTTGAGGATCCGAAAACAAAACTCCTTTATGACACCGACGGTGTTCAGACCGTATTCCCTATAAACATACCCTTCGACGAAGAGGAGGAGATCCACGCGTGGATCCGGAACAAAACAACGAAGCTCCAGGATAAACTCGTTAATCCGGACGACTTCTTTCTCGAAGGAAAGAACCTGATAACGACGGTGGTATGGGCTGATGGATACCTTCTCGTCATTAAGCGGATCGTTTCGATCCGGCAATTGTTGGATTTATTTTACGGCGGACCTCTGCCGTCGGAAGCGATCGAGAAGGCCCTCGACTACCTGACAAAGATCGCGCTGCAGCATGAAGAAAAGTTCTCAAGGTCACTATTGCTGCCCGAAACGATTGATATTGAAAACCTCGAGCTCCAGGATCCTGAGGAGGGATTCTATTTGCGGTATCTTTCAGGAGCGCTTACCTGGGTTCAGGCCTTCAGCGGCAATCAAACGCTCCAGCCGTTTATGAAGGTATTCCTGGAAAGCCTTACGGCTGCGATCGCACGTTCGAACATCGGCGCCGCCGGCAGCATCCCTGAGCTCAGCGATACCGAGATATCCGGACCCGAGAACCTGGATCTGATTCAGCGATCGGGGGATAAGTGGAAGGACAGGAGCCTCACGGAGATCTTCGGAGCGAAGGCGGACGGAAACCCGTGGAGGCATGACCGGTACGGAGATGCGGAAGCGATCTCGGCAATGGGAGAGAAAGCGGACGAGAACCCGCTGAACCATGATCGGTATACGGATGCGGAGGCGGTCGAAGCTACAGCAGGTGAATATTTGCCAATAATAAACAGCGGCTGCCGGGTTTATCGCACCGCTAATCAGAGCATTCCGAGCGCAACGCCGACTAGAATACAACTCAACAATGAAGATTGGGATATAAATAGCGAGTTTGATAGTACAACCAATTATAGATTTACGGCTAAACAGGCGGGTTATTATCAAGTAAATGCGGATATCGTTTTGAGTCCTTTTGCCGCTCTTTGCCATGGGATAATTTATATATATAAAAACGGGGAGAGTGTAGCTGAAGTAATCAATGTTCATCATTCCGGCTATTATCTGGGCCTGACTATTAGTGATGTGGTGTATCTGGATGGAAATAGTGATTACATCGAATTGTATGCATATCAGGATTGTGGTAGTTCTCAGAACGTTCTTGGCGCAAAGAGATACTGTTTTATGTCAATACATAGGTTGAGTTGATGACCGAAGCACAGACACACACATTCGACAATCTCGGCGTCCATGAGCACGACCATTACAAAGGGAAACCCATCTTCGCTAGGCGCGAGCTCATAAGCTACCAGTTCACGAAACACTTCGATGAGCACGTGACCGACGGGAAGAAACAGTATGCCGATCGATCGCCTGTGGTCTGGATACACGATTTCAATAACTATACGCACGGCGAAGGATCCGGGCACAACGGGAACCCGTACAACAACGGCGAATGCGTGGCCGTGGACTACGAATTCAAAAGGCTTTCTCTGTTCGAGGCATTCATGCTTGCCATAAAGTGGCGGTTCAATGGGATATTTGTCTATCCCTTCGATCGGAAAGGCAATCTCTCGACGGCGCCATTTATACATGCGGACTGGAAAGATTGGGACCGGCCGACGAAGACAACGACATTCGGGTACCGGGACCGTAAGGGAAATATGGTTACATGCAACGGTAACTTCGATGAGGTGGTCCAGCTGCTCTCCATGCTGCCTGAGATGATGGTCCCGAACGGCGATCCTTTGAATGGAGTGGATTGATGAGGAGGACGAGATGTATAAGAATATTATTGCCGGCGTGCTTATTCTTGCTGTTCTCGGCATGGGCTTCCTACTCTTCCGATCCTGCACAGACAATCGAGATTATAGACAACAAGTTGATGAACTGGGAGAAAGAATTGAGTCTCTCGATAAAGGATATAGAGAGCTCGGAGAAGAGGCTGAAAGACTTAGAGTTGAAAATAGCGAGCTTGAAGGAACAGTTGGCAGGCTCCGAGGGCGAATCGCAAAGGCTGGAAGAATCGCTGATGAATTATCAGCAGATTTACAACCGATTACAGGCGACATTGGAACGGCAAAAGAAAGAATACGACGAGTTGTTGAGCAAATACCGGGAGTTAGAGAAAAGCTCAAGGAGCTTAAAGACAAACTCGACTCTGAAGGATATCGGCCTAGTGGGGGCGATCATTCTGATAATCGTTCTACTGGTGACGTAGATGAAAAAGAAGGGTAGCATAGCGAAGAATTTCATATGCGTCATTCTCGGTGTTCTGCTCTTCTTCGGCCTGCGGCTCATTATAAAGAACCAGGCGGCAGAGTTTAAAATGTTTGTTCAATTCCTCGGGGCGTTTCTGCCATATATGGGGATTTTCATAACGATAGTGGGTGGCGGCCGGGCGTTCAAAAACAGCAAGTGGAGTAATACCAATGGACAAGGCAGAGAATAATATCTTCGGTCGGTTTGCGGATGCATTGAACGACATTGCCAAACAGCAGAAGATAAATACTGATGAGATGAAAAAGCTCGACCAGATCGAAGAGAAGCTGGATCATATTTCGGAGCAGGTGAATAATCATATCCCGACCGAAATAAAAGACGTGAACAAGAAAGTTGACAAAGTTATAGATGGCCAGGAAAAAATGTGGCCGACGCTGTGCGATCTGGAAAAAGGTGTCAGAAACCTTGTCGTCCGGTTGATGAGAAGGAATATCATATCATAAAATTCGCAACTTTTTCGCAACATTATTCTAAACACTCACTATTCGTTAAGACGGTCCTTATAACTAAATCTATATATTTCGATACTTGGTGTCTTCACCGATACTCACAATACGGCTGGTATGACGACAACGACGAGGATGGGATTCCGAATAACGAGGACGACGATGATTTTACCGGCATCGGCCCCGGATTTCCGCCGGCATACTCCTGTAAGAACGATCTGTATTCAAGTATCTGCGAGGAGCCCGACTACGAGGAGACTAGCGACAGGAACAAACGAAACAACCTCTCCGAATATCTTTTCGGCCTGAACGTTTCGACGGAAACCGGAGGGTATAATATCGGGGGCACGGTCGCCTGCGCATTCTTCAACAGGCTCGTCGACCCGTATTACAGCTACGATCCGGATAAGGGTGACAAGACGGGACATTATTTCAGAGGAGACGGCTACGCCGCATCGAGCGTATACTTCAAGCTGTACGAGCCGGTCGAGTTCTTCGGAGAAGTCACCGGCTCCGTCAACAGAAAACGTTCGTATTATACGGAGTTCAACGGCGGATACTCCGCGGCCGTGGGGTTCTCGGGCGGGATTCGGGGGAACGTCAACGATGCAGGGCTGATAGGATGGGGCGCTTACCTTCCGGCGAACCTCGTGAATCCGCATGCGGGAGAGTTTCCGGACGGCAGGAACAACCTCTTATGCGGTCTTGTAGGGATTACAACCGCCCGAGCGGGTGGGCGGTTGTCCTGGTGGGTATATGCCTATAAGAAACCGTACAGTACGGACTACCCGGCCAACCGGGAAACGGGGTTTTCACACGCATACCGGGCAACGATACCGTGCGGCGGTGATTTCGACGTATCGCTCAGCCAAAACCATGAGGCGATAGACGGATATTACCTCGCGCCCGAAACAAGGTCGTACAAGATAGCCTCGAAGCTCGCCGTAAAAAAAAGCGGACAGGAAAGCGACCTGTATGTGTCGCTGGAAAACCGGCTCGGAGGGCCGGCATCAGCGTATCTGCGGATGGGGAACGGCCTTAAGATAGAGCTGCTAAAAAAAAGCAAAGAACAAGACTGGTCGGTGAGCGCCGTCTTTTATGTCACTGAAGACGACAGGTATGCGTATATATACCCGTACGAACGTTCGTTCGCCGGCTGGGGGTTTCTCCCCGCTTCCGTAAAAGGGGAGGGGATCACGGGGTCCGGTCTGCTCGTACGACGCTTCGACACAGGCGTGACGCTGGGCGCAAAGGTTAAGTACAGGTATGATTTTTTAAACGGCGCATACAACGGTCTGACCGTGTACCTCTTGAGCAAGGTGCGGTTTTAACTCGTGCCGGAAACAGCTTGTTCCCAAACCGGAGTAAACAGGGAAAAAATCCTTGACAGGCACGGATAGAGTGGCGTAAATTATAGTTTCAAAAAGAGAGAGGGCGTACGGTTTTTATCATGGGCTGCAGAGAAAAAACGACAAAGAAAAAGACGGTGAAATATAAAAGGGTGGGGTAGGCGTGTTTTCACTGCACAGGCCCACCGTTTCCGGTGGGTTTTTTTTTACTTTACAAGATGAATGAAGGATACGGAGGTTATCATGGCGAAGAAGAAGGTGGCAATTCTTGGTGCAACGGGAATGGTCGGGCAGCGTTTTATTGAGGCGCTCACGGACCATCCCTATTTCGAGGTGGGAGCGCTCGTCGCCTCGGCAAAAAGGGAAGGCGGAAGGTACGAGGACACCGGCAGGTGGAAACTTGCGTCTCGCCTTCCGGAAGAGGTCGGCAAGCTCGCTCTTATCGCACCGGATGCGGACAAAGTCGCGGCTTCGGGCGTCAGGATCGCTTTTTCGGCTCTCCCCTCGGACGTTGCGGCCGGGCTCGAGAGAGACCTCGCGGCGAAGGGCATCGCGGTGTTTTCGAATACCGCAAGCCATCGTATGGATGAAGACGTGCCGCTTTTAATTCCGGAGGTGAATCACGAGACCATCGGGATGGTGGAAAACAAAAAGGGCTTCATCGTAACGAATGCAAACTGCAGCACCACGGGGCTTGCCGTGCCGCTCAAGGTCATCCAGCCGCTCGGCATCCGAAGGGTGTTCGTGGCCACCTACCAGGCGATATCCGGAGCCGGGTATCCGGGGGTTCCTTCACTCGATATCCTGGCAAACGTCATACCGTATATCGGCAAAGAGGAGGAGAAGATGCAGATCGAGGTGAAGAAGATCCTCGGCGGATACGATCCCGGTTCGAAAACGGTGAAGTACGCGGATTTCGAGGTCCATCCGTCCTGTGTCAGAGTACCGGCGGTGGACGGGCACCTCGAAGCTGTCGAGGTGGAGCTGACGGAAAGACGCTCGGAACGGGAGATAATAGAGCTCTTCGAGGGATTCGAATCCCCGAAAGAGGTCCGAAAGCTCCCGACCGCCCCGCAAAAACCGGTGATCTACAGAAGAGAACCGGACCGGCCCCAGCACCGGTATGATGTGGACGCCGGGGAACCGTGCGACAGGGCCTGGGGAATGGCGGTAAGCGTCGGCAGGGTAAGGGTCATGGGGAACTTTGTTCGGTTTATACTCCTGTCGCACAATACGAGACGCGGCGCCGCCCCCGGCTCCGTCCTCAATGCCGAGCTTGCTTATTCCAGGGGATATCTTTAATAAGTAGAATTCGTTAATGTGACAGGTTTTTATTAGGAAAGGCATTGAAAAAAACCGGTTGGGTGCGAGGGCGCCGTTCGGTGGAGAAATGAAGTATGATATGAAATGCATTCTGTCAAATGGATTAGTGGTTAAGTTACGTATTGATAAAAAGCTTACTTAGAGCGGTGGCTAAGGGCGTTCGAATGCCGAGCTTGTAAGGGGGACAGTATACTTATGTTCGGAGAATTGTGTCAGAATAACCCACAATCATACGCGTATCACTCCAGAATGCGGGGTCGCAGCCTGACGATGGGTCGTGTGATGTAGAGAAACGGGGTATCGATCACCGCAACGAGCACTTTCAGCAGATAGGTGGAGAGAACGATTCCCAAGACAACCCGAAGCGCGTACTTGCCGATGAATGCAATAAGGCAGAAGATAATACTGTCCGCCAGCTGTGATATCCACGTAGATCCGTTGTTTCTCACCCAGAGCTGCGATGGTACCTTTTTTTTAAGCCAGCGGTACATCATCACGTCGAGGTTTTGTGCAACTATGTACGCGGCCATCGATGCTCCTACGACCCTCCAGACGGGCGTGAAAAGCAGCTTCATCGAGTCATTGTACAGGTCCCATTCCGCCGGCGTAAAGAGCAGGATGAATTGCGTCGCAATGAGAAAGAATACGGAGATGAAAAAGCCGATGAACACGGCTTTTCTGGCCTCTTTTGCGCCGAAATACTCCGTCATGATGTCCGTTCCGAGGAAGATCGATGCGTAGAGGACGTTCCCGCCCGTTGCGCTCATGCCGAAGAGCACTATCCCCTTGAGCACGAACAGGTTCATTATTACGACGTTCGATGAGATTATCGCGATGATACCCATTTTCCCCCATAGCGTGAATGCGAGGAGGAGTAACGAGAGGTCCGTGAGAATCCACAGAATGTAGACGAGTATGTTGTGCAAAGAGTCCCCCTGTTTCTACACTTGATTTACTTATAATCCGGTGTGGTCGTCAATAAATAGTTTCTGATGAATCGGTCGCAGGAAACGTGAGCCCTTCGAACGTTATAGATCTCAGTGGCTGCAATGCTTACGTGTACTATGCTTGTTACAAGAATGTATTATCTGTTTATATCCGATCAATTGGAATCAATCACCAAGAACTGATTAAATTTCGATTTCAAGGAAAAAAATATTGAAAAAAATTAGCTTTATATTATTATATTAGAGGTGGCTAACTTTATTAGAAGAGGTTCACAAAAGCGCGCGATGACATCCGCCTTCGAAGCATATCCTCTCAGTGTAGTTCCCGCAGGCAACTACATGATCGTCGAGCTCGTAGGCGGCAGGGGTTTCTTAAGAAGGCTCTCCTATATGGGGCTCCACCCCGACGTGGAGGTCAGTGTGACGGCTGCTTCACAAAACGGGCCGGTGCGCGTCGCCGTAGGGGGAACACAGTTCGGTCTCGGCCGGGGCATGGCTTCGAGGATCCTCGTGGTTTCGCGCGGCGGCGCGGATGAATCACAGAAAGGTACGGGAGGGCGGCCGTTTCGAAGGGTCGTCACGCTCAAGGATTACAGAGAGGGCCAGAGGGGGAGGATACTAGATATAAAGGGAGAGGGGAAGTTCAAGAAACGCCTGCTCGATATGGGTTTTACCAAGGGAGCGGAGGTTTATGTGGAAAAATACGCCCCGTTGAGAGACCCCGTCGAGTTCATCATAAAGGGATACCATGTCGGGCTCCGGAGGGAAGAGGCACAGAGGATCCTGATGACGGATCCCTACTGACACATGTGAAAGAACGTCTTGCGGTATCCGATGACGTACGGAATACAGTATCGAGTACCACGCCTCAAGAAGGCATCCGGTCGTGTAGATTGAGTAGATGTACTGCGGGGGGTAACATCCGTTGCCTGACAGGTCCAGCGAGAAGAAGATTGTCGTCGCTATAGGCGGCAACCCAAACTCCGGAAAGACGACGATATTCAACGAGCTCACCGGATCGAGACAGAAGGTGGGTAACTGGGGCGGCGTCACCGTCGAGAAGATCGAGGGGACCGTAAACTACAATGGATACCACATCGTATTCGTCGATCTGCCGGGGACATACAGCCTCACTGCCTATTCGATCGAAGAGATCATCGCCCGTAACTTCATCGTGGAAGAGAGGCCGGACGTGGTCGTTGATATTATCGATTCGGGCAACCTCGAGCGGAACCTCTACCTCGCGGTCCAGATGATCGAGCTTGGTGGCGACTTCATTTTCGTACTCAATATGGCCGACATGGCGAAGAAGCAGGGACTTCTCATCGATGCGGATAAGCTCGGCTCGTTTCTCGGAGGTCCCGTGCTGTTCACCGTCGGCAACAGGGGAATAGGAGTCAAGGCGATACTCGACGGAGTGATCGATGTATACGAACAGCGGGCGACAAAGACGCGGACCATACAAGTACCGTACGGCAACGAGATAGAAGAGGAAATAAGCACCATACAGGCGAAGGTGGAGGCCGATTCCACCCTGGTCGGCGCGTACCCGCCGCGGTGGCTTGGGGTTAAGCTGCTCGAAAACGATTCGGACGTTCAGGGTAAGATCAGGCGGAACTCGGAGGTGCAGGAGGCTATAGCGGAGCAGGTTGCCGTCTCTAGGAAACATCTCAGGGATATTTTTGACGAGGAGGCCGAGAATATCATCGCAGACCAGCGGTACGGCTTTATCAGCGGCCTCCTGCAGGAGTCGGTTTCACTCGGAACGCGGACGAAGCAGGACCTCTCGCAGAAGATCGACAAGGTTCTTACCAACAGGCTGCTCGGAATTCCGCTTTTGGTGTTATTCATATGGATCATGTTTCAGGTCACCTTCAATGTCGGTTCGTTCCCCATGCGATGGATCGATACCGGTGTGGGACTTTTAAGCGGGGCTGTTTCTTTCCTTCTTCCGGACGGGATTTTCAAATCGCTTATCGTTGACGGCATCATAGGCGGCGTGGGTGGGGTCGCCATCTTTCTCCCGAATATCCTCCTCCTCTTCTTCATGATATCGATATTCGAGGACACGGGCTACATGGCCCGTGCCGCTTTCGTCATGGACAGGGTCATGCACCTCATCGGTCTTCACGGCAAGTCGTTCATCTCGATGATCATGGGATTCGGCTGCAACGTTCCGGCGATTATGGCGACGAGGACCCTCGAAAATGAGAAGGACAGGGTGCTCACCATCCTGATTAATCCCCTCATGAGCTGCAGCGCCAGGCTGCCGGTCTACGTCCTGATCGCCGGTACGTTTTTCGGCAAGAGGGCGGGAAACGTGATCTTTTCGCTCTACGCGTTGGGAGTGGTACTCGCGATTATCGTCGGAAGACTCTTCCGAAAGACTTTGTTTCGAGGGGAATCGGAACCGTTCGTCATGGAGCTCCCCCCCTATCGGATACCGACCCTGAAATCGGTGGTCATACACATGTGGGAGCGGGCGGTCCTTTTTTTGCGGAAGATGGGTACGGTGATACTCGTGGGTTCCGTAGTCATCTGGTTCTTCTCCTCGTTTCCGGTGAACCGGGCGTACAGGACGGAGTTCGAGCGGAAAAAAGCGGCGGTTGAGGAGCGGTATGAGGGGAGTATTGATTCGCTTCGCAGGTCGGCTTCCGGTGATTCCGAAATAAGCGCAGAACTCACGGCACTTATAAAAGAGAGGGATGAAGCGCTGCTCGATCTGGCGGGCGAGAAGAAACAGCAGGACGTGTACTACTCGTTCATAGGTCGTATGGGGCGGAGTATAGAGCCTTTCTTTCGTCCGCTCGGATTCTCCTGGAGAGAGGGAGTCGCCCTAATCACCGGGTTCGTTGCGAAAGAGGTGGTGGTGAGCACCCTCGGCGTTCTCTATGCGGGCGGTGGGGAGGAGGATGAGCTCGGGTTTGCCGTGAGGGAGCGGTCGGGGCTCACTCCGCTGACCGCGTTTGCGTTTTTAGTATTCGTCCTCATCTACACACCCTGTCTCGCGACGCTTGCCGCGGTACGGCAGGAAACCGGCTCATGGCGGTGGACCCTGTTCAGCGTCGGTTACCAGATAACGCTCGCCTGGCTCATGGCCTTCGCGGTTGTGAAGGTGGGGGCATTGGTGACATAGTTCTCATCGATTGACGGAGGGTTGCATGTTTCTCACTGCAGCAGCGTTTTTCGTTGTTACGGCGGCTTTCTTCATGGTAGGACTGTGGGGGTATCGGTTTTTTAAGAACCTGAGAAAGGGCTGCACCGGCTCCTGTGCCGGTTGCACTCTTTTTTGTTGCGGCGTTACCAAACAGCGCTATGTCGGGGGAAGAGATGGGAAAACAGGATGTGGTGAATAAACCGGAAAAGGTCGATACGGCCTGCACCCGGGGAAATATTACTCTCTCGGAGAGCATGGAGGATTATATCGAGGCCATCTCCCAGCTCGAGGACCGGCTCAAAGTTGTAAGAGTGAAAAATATCGCCAAGACGATGAAGGTTAAAATGCCGAGCGTAAGCTCGGCCCTCGGCGTACTCGAGAAGAAGGGGCTCGTGATTTATGAAAAGTACGATTATGTCGAGCTTACCGAAGACGGCAAACGGGTGGCGAAGGGTGTTCGCCGCCGGCATGACGGGCTGAAAAGATTTTTGGTGGAGGTCTTGGGTGTGGACGAGAAGAGCGCCGAGGAGGACTCCTGCGGTATGGAGCATCACATATCCAAGCATACGATCGACAACATCATCAAATACATGAAGTTCGTGGAGGCGTGCCCGAGAAAGAAGGAAGTCTGTCTCGAGAACTTCCGGACCTACCTCGAGACAGGTGTGATTCCACCCTGTGAAGCTCTCTGATCAGTTTGCTCGCCCAACTGACGGGCAAAACGAGCTGCCTTTTCGAGGTCCTTTTGGTTAGGCCTGTACCTGTTGATTCCCCCGACGACCGTGAGAAGCCCGTATGTATCAATTCCTTTACAGCTGTACTCTCCGATTATTACGAACCCCCTCGCCTTGAGGATACGGCGAAGCGGAATATGATAGAGAAATGGAGGTCCGAGCCCTCGGGTGGAGAAGATGAACGCTTTCTTTAAGGCCGTCGGCCCAGCCGTCGGCCCGGCCGGCGACCCGGCCGGCGACCCGGCCGTCGGCTTCAGGCCCTTCGCCAGGCGGAGGAGACGGCTCGAATGACGCATGAAATAGATTCCTGAACCGAATCCGACGAGGTCGTAACGATCGAGATCGTAACGATCGAGATCACCGACCGGTCGCTTTGCAATATCGAACAAGTCCGCTTTCAGCGGTTCTTTCATGGCACCGGCCGCTTTTTTTGTGTTGCCGTGATGGATCGAGTGGTATAAGATCGCGGTGTTCATTCTATCGTTGCGAAGTGGTAGAATTCCATGGTGAACGACGCCCTTCCCTGGCTCATCGATCGAAGGTCCGTCGTGTATCCGAACATCTTCGAAAGAGGGGCGACGGCGTCGATTTTTTCGACGACCTGACGGCTTGTAATAGAGCTTATCTGTCCCCCGCGAGCGTTGAGGTCGCCTATGATATCGCCGACGAACTCCTTGGGGGTTGTTACCTCTATAAACATGAAGGGCTCGAGCAGTATACCCCCCGCTTTGGTGCAGCACTCGTCGAATGCGTTGGAAGCCGCCTGTATGAATCCCAACTCCGAGGAAGTGGATGGATTGAACGAGCCCCCCTCGAGTACTGCCAGTACGTCGATTACCGGATAGCCTGCGGTAACGCCCCGTTCCATCGCGGAGAAAACTCCCTTTTTCACACTCTCGACAAACTCGTGAGGAACCCGGTCTTCAGGCGCCCTGTTCTCGAAACTGTTTCCCTCACCCCGTTCGAGCGGTCTGACCGATAAAATCACGTGGCCGGTATGCTCCTTTCCTGCGATCTGTCGCTGGAACTTGATCTCGGCTTTCGCCGCTTTCACAATGGTCTCACGGTAGGCGACCTGGGGTTTGCCGACATTCGCGGCGACCTTGAACTCTTTGAGCAGACGTTCTGTAAGAATTTCGAGATGCAGCTCGCCCATACCCGAGATGATGATCTGTCCGGTCTCCTCGTCGGTCTTAGCGATGAAGGTTGGATCCTCACGCGCGAGCCGCTCGAGCGATGATTCGAGCTTGCCCTGGTCCACTGCGCTCTTCGGCTCTATTGCGATCGAGATGACGGGGTTTGGAAACACGGGCCGCTCGAGAATTATTTTTTTAGCCTCGTTGGAGAGCGTATCCCCCGTATGCACGTCCTTGAGCCCGACCGCGACACCGATATCGCCTGCGTAGATAACGTCCTCGTTCACCATCTTGTGCGAATACATGCGGATTATCCGGTTTATACGCTCACGTTTATGTTTGTTGACGTTGTATACGGCGGTGCCGGTTTTGATAGACCCCGAGTAAACCCTGAAGTAGGTCAGAATCCCTGCCTGAGTGTCGGACTGTATCTTGAATGCGAGGGCCGCCGTCGGTTCTTCGTCGCTGCATTCCCGTTTCTCGGGTTTTTCCGTTTTCGGATTGATACCTTCGATCGGCGGTACATCGAGCGGAGAGGGGAGAAAGTCTCTGATGCCGTCTATCAGAGGCTGCACGCCCATGTTTCGCAGAGACGAGCCGCAGAACACCGGTACCTTTTTATATTGAAGCGTCATGCGCTTGATGAGCTTCATAAGATCCGCTTCCGTTACCTCTCCGGAATCGAGGTAGCGCTCGAGGACATTGTCGTCCTCTTCCACGACGCTCTCGATCAGCTCGTGCCGGTACTGTCCGGCCTGCGATTCGAGCTCCTCCGGAATATCGGAATAGGAGTATGTAACGCCGAAGTCTTCGCCGCTCCACGAGATCGCCTTCATTTTAACGAGATCGACGACACCGCGGAATTGGTCTTCTGATCCGACGGGGATCTGCAGAATAAGAGGCTCGGCGCCGAGCTTTTCCTTTATCATCCGGACGCTGCCGAAAAAATCGGCCCCGACGCGGTCCATCTTGTTTATGTATGCCAGGCGCGGTATTTTATAACGGTCGGCCTGATGCCATACCGTCTCGCTCTGCGGCTCGACCCCGTTCACCGCGTCGAATATGACGATGGCGCCGTCGAGAACCCTGAGGGAACGTTCGACCTCGGCGGTGAAATCGACATGACCGGGTGTATCGATGATATTAATGGTCGTATCACCCCATTTACAGGTGATCGACGCCGATGTTATCGTGATGCCCCGCTGCTGCTCCTGCTCCATCCAGTCCATTATCGCCTGGCCGTCGTCCACCTCTCCGATCCTGTGGGACACGCCGGTATAGAAGAGGATACGCTCCGTGGTTGTTGTTTTTCCCGCGTCGATATGGGCGACGATGCCTATGTTCCTGAGATGCGCCTTGAGAATAGTCTTACCCATTTCATGCCCCGGTGGCAGCTTTTCTGTACAACGTATCGTAGAACACCGACGAACCCTTGAAGAGAACCTCTTTTATGATAGCTTCGATCTCGGGATTGATCCCTTTCAGATTTCCCAGCTTGCCTTTTGCGACAAGGGCTTTCAGGGAGACGTTCAGGTCCTCTATATCGCACGCCGCCCTTCTGTACCGAAGCATCTCGAGCTCGCGGTCCAGCAGCTCATACAGATATGAGATGTTGAAGAGGCACTCGCTCGCCAGTGAGGAGAAATACCTGTTTGTGAACCGTTTCAAGGTAATCCTCGGAATCCGTATCGGCAAGTTTTCTCGATTTAGAAGCCGGACCATGAACCTCTTGATATGAAGGTACCGTTTTTGGAGCGCGGCTTCATTTTCCGCGTTCTCGTAGAACGGCTTTAGGAGGGGAAGGTCTTTGATTGCGGGAATCGGATCGAACCCGGAAAAAAGGGCCCACGCTGCGCCCTGTTCCCCGGCGAGTCGTATGAGATGGGAAAGGGCCTCTTTTGAGTCGGTGACATATGGAATGATCGGGGTGATCGCAATGCCGGCCGGAATGCCGGCGTTTCTGAGGGTTTTCAGCGTTTCGAGTCTCCTCAGCGGAGAGGGGGAAAAGCCCTCGAGCATCGCAGAGAGCTTCTCGTCCGGCGTTAAAATAGTCAAGGTGACGCGGACGAGATCCTTTTTTGCCAGTCTTTGCAGAATATCGAGGTGTTGAGTGACCATGTCCGATTTCGTGAGTATATTAACCGGGTATTGCATTTCACAGAGCATCTCGAGGATATTCGCCACCGTTTGATTTTTCCGACTATCCGGGTGGTACGGATCACTGAGCAGGCCGAGGCCGATGGTCCTGGGCGAGTTCGGAAGGCCGGGAAGGAAACGGACCCCGCTCATGGGAATGTCGAGCTGGGTGTTGCAGTAGACACACCGGTACGGGCAGGTTCTGCGGATTTCAACGTGGTACCTCGTCCAGTACCAGAAATCGATGTTTTTCAGGCGTACTATTGCCGGAGAAATCTTATGTTCACTTTTCTGGGGCACTTTTTCCTCCACAAATATTCGAACATCATTTATAATTTTCGATGAATAGGGTGGTTACTTGAGGGAAAAAGAGCAGGCACTGGGGAGAGGAGTCGAGCGATGATCGCAAGGATCTTTTACGGTGTTCCTGTGTACACGATGGATGAAAAAAGAAGCGTCCATGAGTCGGTGGTTTCGGTGAACGGTAAAATAGATTTCGTCGGTCCGCTGAAATCGGCTTTGGAGCGGTACCCGGGCGCCGATCGGGTGCCGTTCGATAAAGGCTGCATCCTTCCGGGTTTCATAGACGCCCATATCCACCTCCGCGAGTTTTCGATGCTGTTCAGGGACCTCGATCTTTCCGCCGTCCTTGATGAAACGAGTGCCGTGGATCTCATCGGGGAGAAGGTCTCAAACTGCGACAAGGGGGAATGGGTTGTCGCGGGCGGTCTCCCGCAAACCTTTATCGAACTGCTCACCGCAAAAGACCTCGACGCCGTTTCGCCGGACAACCCGGTCATAGTATACAGCATGGACATCGGCACCGCGCTCGTGAACCTGCGGGTTTTGGAGACAGCCGAAATCGACGAAGGACGGAACGACCCCTTCAGGGGAAAGATCGAGACAGACGAGCACGGGCATCCTAACGGGATATTGCGCGACCGCGCCATAGATCTTGTACGAAAAAAGATCCCCGATCAAGGCGAACGCGATACCCGGCCGGTGCTAGAGACCGGGATAGAGAAGCTGATACGCTGCGGAGTCACTTCCTTCTGCGACTGCTCACAGGATCCTCTGGGGTTCTCACTAAAGGGCCTTTTAGATCTCCATCGAAAGCAAAAGCTCGGGGTGAAAGCCGTCCTCCTCTTCAACGAGCATGAGGCGGCGGACCTCGGACGGTCCGGTATCCCTTCCGGATTCGGAAGCAGCCGCCTCAGGATCGGCGGATTAAAGCTCATAATGGACGGATCGCTTACCACGCTTACCGGGTATATGAGCGACCCGTACAGAAGCTCCGGAAGCAACGGCATACTCCTCATAGAGGAGGAGGAGCTCTTGGCGATACTTCGGCGGGCATATACCCACGGTATATGGGCGAGCGTTCAGACTACGGGGGACAGGGCCGGCGCCATAGCGCTCGACAGCTTCCAGAAAGTGATGCACGAGATAGACATGCCGGATATGATGAAGAGGATAGAGCATGCGAGGGCACTCAGGGACGAGGACATCGAACGGTTCGCAGACCTCGGGGTGGCGGTCGTCGGAAACCCGGTTCGAATTCCACTGGACAGGCAGCGGGCGATCGAGCATCTCGGACCGAACGCAAGGCTTCTCTACCGCTACGCGGGGCTCGTGCGAGCCGGGGCGGTCTTCGGTATCGGATCGGACGCACCGATGGGATCGATAGATCCGCTGCACGGAATATACTGTGCCGTGGAGCGCAAGGATTACGGTGACGGACCTGAGGTCAGGTTCTATCCGAAGGAGCGCCTTTCGGTCGCCGAGTCGGTGGCCGCATATACGGTGAATAATGCGGCTGTATGCGGCCTGAGTGAAGAGACGGGGAGCCTGGAAACCGGCAAGTGCGCGGACATGGTGCACCTTTCACATGACATTTTCGTACAGGATAGTGAAAAGCTCCGCGACACGCTGGTGCTTCATACGGTAATTGAAGGGGATGTCGCATGGGAGATGAGAGCGCGGGAGACCTCATAGGAGCGAAAAAAGGCTTTTTTCCCGGGGCTCTGATAGTATAAAAAGCGCGTGTATCCGCTTGCGCAAAGAAAGAATGGTTTTTTTCGTACGGTATCGCAACGGGTTTTCTAATCCTTTTAAAATACAATGGGGGTTCAATGAGCAAACGAAGCGACAAAGCATACAAGGCCGCATACGGGTATGAACATGATTACGGAAACTGCGCACAGGCGACGCTGAAAGCCCTCATGGACGCGTTCGATGAGGACATGGAGATCGCCTACAGGGGGCTCGGCAGCTTCGCCGGAGGAGGAGCGGCCGAGGGAGACGGGTCGTGCGGGGCCTACGTGGGGGGATTGTTCTTTATCGGAATGAAAAATGGAAGGAAGTTCGCCGATATAGGCAAGGATCCAAACGATCCTGCGGCGTCGAAAATAACACTCGCGAACCGGCGTATTGCAAAGATGCTCCACGACAGGTTTATTGAAAAGTACGGGACGGTCGTGTGCCACCAGATCCAGAGAAAGCTCCTCGGCCGTGTATACTATACGGCCGATCCCGACCAGTACAAGAAGTTCCTCGAAGCGGGCGGCCACGATACGGTCTGCCCTTCGGTGTGCGGCGATGCGGCCCGCTGGGCGGCTGAGCTGATCGAGGCGATAGAGTAGCAAATGCGGCGCCTGCCGTATCGTTTGTCCCGTTCGGTAACGAAAATGCGGGGAAGAGGGGCGAGCGATTGGGCGTTCCACGGCGGATAATACGAACCGTATCTTTACGTATGGTTCTTTCCAAAATGGTTGATTAAGGATAAATGCAGATAGTATCGAAATTGTGATTTTCGAATTTACCGATAATTTGCGGCAAAGACGCTTGAAAATCGTGGTATTCGGTGAATTGAGGCTCAAGAATACGGGTTCGTTGACGGAACCACCGGAAAATACTGTTGAAGAGCCCCAACCCCATGCTGGGCAACAATCGGTACGTGTTTTACTCAAATATTTGCACCTGGATGGAGACGATCCTTTTCATAATAACCGATGACTTTTCTTCATATTCGGGCGGTGCAGTGGGCGGCCGGGCGGTTTCGAAAACCGAATTTTCAGCCGATCCGGTATTTTGGTTGCTTTTTTATTCGAATCGTACCGCATCTTCAGACGGGCCGGGTTGTACCGACAGGAGAGGACACATATCGACTTTCGGTATGCGGGGTCATACCCAGTTATTAAAACTCTTGATGGTTATAAGGCTTTCAGTCGACGAGATCGAGCCGACGCCGGAAAGGTCTTGCGTAAGGAACTTGATGAGGTTGTGCGGCTCGATGAAGAGCTTGACTAGAAGGTCGAACCTTCCCGTGATCATTGAGACGGATTTCACGCCGGGTAGCTCTGACACCTTCAGTGCGATCTCATCCCAACGCTTCGTTACCTCGAGCGATACGAGTATGAATATAAGCTGCTTATCCTTCCTCTTGTCGGGGTTGCAAAGCCCCTTTACCTTCAAGAACCCGCTTTCCGTGAGCTTTTTGATTCTGTTCCGCACCGTGCCCTCCGAAATATGAAGCCGTGCGGCGATCTCGTTGTTCGGAGTCCTTCCGTTTTCCTCCAGTATATCGATAACTTTCATATCAACTTCATCTATCTTCATCTCTTATCCTCCGTATGAACAATGGTAACATGCCGTGCCGTTAATTTCAATCGTACGCATCACAATAAAGTGGATATTATGGCGAATTTTCTATAGACAAAGGATAAGGCCGAGGATGGCGAATTACAAGTCGACTGTAACGTTTTTTTGTTCGGCCCGATATGCAACCATAATCCGCTCCCGATACAGGTATGCACCATCCGTAAAATAAGGGCGGCGTGATGGTTCGATCGTCGGCTGAAAGCGGTCTCGGCACTCTGAATACGCACGAATTACCGGGAGGGGCGTATCGGGGGAGGGGCCCCGCCCCTTGCGGGTTTACGGTAATAATTATTGTATTCGTAATTATCAAATAATAAAATATATTATATGTAGTAATATGTAGATAATATAGACTAAAAAGTAATTTCAAGGTACAATTTTCTTGACTCGAAGTTTCATTGTCGGTATAGTGGGTATATACTCTATACAGGTGCTCGCATGAGGATGATACAAGGGGTGGTGCACATGATTATGCTTCGTTTTACGGGTACGATCTGTTAATATATTAACAATATTCCGAGAGGAGGATAGATCATGGATAGAGTACTGAACTTTTATCCCGGCCCGTCCGAGCTGCCGCTTTCGGCGCTCGAAGAAGCGAAGAGCGAGATGCTGGACTGGAAGGGTACCGGCATGTCCGTCATGGAGATATCGCACCGGTCGAAGGAGTTCGACGAGGTGCACAACGAAACCATTGCGCTATTTCGGAAACTTTTCTTTATTCCAGAAAATTACGCTGTTCTTTTGCTGCAAGGCGGCGCGTCGCTTCAGTTCGCCATGATACCGATGAACCTGATTGCCGCAGGGAGCACCGCGAGCTATATCGTCACCGGCCGGTTTTCCGACAACGCATACAAGACGGCGAAGAAAGTGTCCGGCGTGCATCTCGCCGCATCCACCGAAAAGGACGGAAAGTATTTCCGAATCCCGAAACCCGATGAGATCGGTATTCGCGAGGGGTCGGTATACTGCCACCTCACCTCGAACAATACGATATTCGGTACGCAGTGGAAATCGTTTCCCGATGTAAAAGGAGTGCCGCTCGTATGCGACATGTCGAGCGACATACTTTCGCGCAAAGTGGACTGGGGTCCGCTCGGACTCGTATACGCGGGCGCGCAGAAGAACCTCGGACCGGCGGGGACCACAGTCGTCGTGATACGAAACGATCTCGTCGAGAAGAGCTCAAGAGACCTGCCCGACATATTGAGCTACAAGGTGATGGCTGACAAGAATTCGCTCTACAACACGCCGGGCTGTTTTTCGATCTATATGATGAACAAGGTCCTGAAATGGGTCGAGCGCAAAGGCGGGCTCGATGCGATTCAAAAGCGGAACGAGCGAAAGGCGAAACTGCTCTACGACGTGATAGACGAAGCCCCCGACTTTTTCATCACCCGCGTCGAAAAGGAGAGCCGCTCGTTTATGAACGTGACGTTCAACCTCGTTTCCGAGGAGCTCGAGGCGAAGTTCGTTGCCGACGCAAAGTCGGAAAACATAGTCGGGATCAAGGGGCACCGTTCGGCCGGGGGAATCCGGGTATCGATCTACAACAGCCATGACGAGAAGGATTCGGAAACAGTGGCGTCGTTTATGAAACGGTTTATCAAGGAAAACGGATAAGCAGGGAATATTGACGGGAGCGGCAATGGGGAGAAGACTGTACTGGGAAACGGTATTCAAAAGGACGCTTCGGGATGTCGATCCGGATGTTGCGGGCCTCATCGGGCTGGAAGAGGAGCGCCAGGCTAAGAAGATAGTGATGATTCCCTCAGAGAGCGTCTGTCCGCAGCCGGTGCTCGAAGCTCTCGGCTCGGCGTTCAACAACATCTACGCGGAAGGATACATTCCCTCGTTGATGGCGGGGGAGGAAGAAAAGCAGTTGCAAAAAATGGAGTTTCAGCTCGCGCGGTTCAGACGCTACTCGGACCGCAGGTTCTATCGCGGCTGCGATTATGCGAATCTGGTCGAAGCGCTCGCGCAGAGAAGGGCCGCCCGGCTTTTTGCGACGAAAAAGAGCCCGGCTGAGCATTTGTGGGTGAACGTTCAACCCCTCTCCGGCGCGGCGGCGAACAATGCGGTCTATGACGCGTTTCTAAAGCCCGGCGAGGTCGTCATGGGAATGAGCCTCATGCACGGCGGCCACCTCACGCATGGAAGCGAATTCAACCGTTCCGGGAAGAACTACCGAATCGTCTCCTACGAGGTCAGCCCCTCGACGGGAAAGCTCGATTACAACGAAATACTGATGCTTGCGAAAGAGCACCGGCCCAAGATGATTATCGCGGGATATACATCCTACCCGTGGGCGCCCGACTGGAAGAAGTTCAGAAGAGCTGCGGATGAAGTCGGCGCGATTCTTCTCGCGGACATATCACATACCGCGGGGCTCGTTGTTGCGGGGGCATATCCGAATCCAGTCGACTATGCGGACGTCGTCACCTGCACGACCCACAAGACGCTATTCGGCCCGCGCGGCGCGATCATGATAACGGCCAACCAGGAATATGCCGAAGCGCTCGAGCAGGCGGTCTTTCCCGGAGAACAGGGCGGGCCGCACGTAAACAAGTTCGCCGCGATGGCCGTCGCGTTCGGGATAGCGGCGGGAGACGAATACAGGAGAACGCAGAAGCTGATCGTAAAGAACGCAGGTCTCCTCGCGAATGCGCTACAGAAGGAAGGGCTTTCGCTCGCCTACGGCGGCACGGACACGCACCTTCTTGTCGTCGATTGCGGCAAGATAGAGACAAAGAGCGGGTATCCGCTGAAGGGGGAGATCGCGGTGAGGATACTGGACCTCTGCGGTATCGTCGCGAACAAGAACACGATCCCCGGGGACACGGTCACCGCGGAAGCGTCGGGCGTCAGGCTCGGCACTCCCTGGATCACACAGCGCGGCATCACAGAGGAAGGCATAGGGGAGCTTGGGAGCATTATCGCCGAAATACTGAAAAACATCACGCCTTTCAGCTACATAGGTCTCTCAGGCGACCTGCCGAGGGGCAAGATCGGGATCGGCCTTCTTTGTACAGCGCAAAAGAGGGTCGAACGGCTCGCGTCCTCCCTCGCGTCGGAGCGTTTTTCAGGAAACAGCGGCTACCCGTATATCGGTTATGAATCGAAGAACGCAGCCGACGCGACGGAATGCGGTCTCTGTACACTCAGCCTGCACGGCGAGCGGGTCGTACAGTTTTTGGAACAGGTCCTAACCGGCACCGTCAGACGGATCGGGGACGGGGAAGGGCGCCGTACGTTCATGCTCGATGCCGGCGGCGGGCTCTTAGCCTGCGTCTATGTGCATCGTGTTTCGCATTACGAGTTTTTGCTCGTCTGCCGGGCCGAGGAGAAAGAAGAGATACTGGTTTGGCTGAGGGGGCTTTCAGACGGGTACGTCATGTTCGACGAGGACGACATATTCAAGAAGGTGGAGGGACCGATACTGATCGAGAATACGACCGCTGAGAAAAAATCACTTACGAAAATCGACGTATCAACACTCACACTGAAAGGGTACGAAAGAGGAACGAACGCTCGGGCCCTCCACCGTTTATTGCCGGATGGATTCGATCTCGAAAAGCCGTACTTCGTGGGACAGCTTTCGCTGCTGAGCCAAAAAGAAACTCGAGAAATAAGACCCTTTTCCTTTACCGATGAAAAGGGCGAGCCGAAAAAAAGCTGCCTCTACGAGGAGCACAGGAAGCTCACGCAGAGCTTCGTCGATTTCGCGGGATGGGTGATGCCGGTCCGTTACGAGGGTATCGTGGAGGAACACCGCGCGGTACGGAGCACGGCCGGGATTTTCGATATCTCTCATATGGGAATCGTCGAAGTTTCAGGCGAGCACGCCGCCCATTTCCTCGACTGCATCGCCTCGAACTACGTTCCCTGGATCAAGGATAAAGAATCCCAGTACAGCTACCTCTTCGATACGGACGGCAACGTCATAGACGATATCATGGTGTACCGGCAAAGCGGCGAGCGCTACATCGTCGTCGTCAACGCGGCAAACGCGGAAAAAGACCTCGCCTGGATGAATGCGGTAAATGACGGAAAAGTGATGCTCGACAGGCGTTTCCCGTCGAAGCGTCTTTCAGGAAAGGTCTCGATCCGGGATCTCAAAGACGCCTCCTGCGGCACCCAGCGGCTTGTCAATATCGCGCTGCAGGGGCCCTTGTCTCTCACCCTGCTTTCAACGGTCTGCCGTTCGAAGGAGACCGAAAGAACGCTTGCACGGATCAAAAAGACATGTTTCGACACCGTGTCTGTGGCCGGTATACCGATGATAGTTTCCCGGACGGGATATACCGGGGAGGAAACGGGGTTTGAGCTTCTCGTACACCCGGACGGGGCTCCCACGCTGTGGCGGATGCTGATGGATGCGGGTGCGGTCCCGGTGGGGCTCGGTGCGAGGGACTCGCTCAGGATAGAGGCGGGGCTTCCGCTGTACGGGCACGAGCTTGCAGGACCCCGAAACATTTCGCCGCCCGAGGCCGGTTTCGGGCCGTATGTAAAGTTTCACAAGCCGTTTTTCGTGGGGAGGGACCCGCTTCTCGAAAAAACGAAGGCGCTCACGATGATGATCGCCAGGTTCAGGATGAACCGGGCGGGAGTGAGGACTGCGAAGCAGGGAGACATCGTGGTCGGGAAGCGGGGCCAGAAGGTGATCGGGGAGGTCACGAGCTGTGCGCTCGGGAAAGACGGGGTCCAGGTCGGAATGGCGCTGGTGGACAGGCGGTTCGTTCGCGAGGGAACGCCTTTGGGAATCGTTCCGCGTGCGGGGGCGGGGGGAAAGATTCTTACGGAGACGGAGATAGGGGACAGGGTTGCGCTCCATGAGGAGGCGACGGTGATCGCGCGGTTTCCGGAGAAATAAGATCGGGAGGGCGGTGAGATGGCGGTGACAAGAGAGTTCCGGGCGTTGAGGCCGGCAAAGGGAAAGGCAAAGGATATCGCAAGCGTGCCGTACGACGTAGTCGATACGAATGAGGCGAGAAAGCTTGCGCAAAATAACCCTTTTAGCTTTCTTCACGTGGTACGGCCGGAGATAGACCTTCCCGATTCGGTTGATATCTACGACGACTCCGTCTATGAAAAGGCGGCCGAAAATTTCGACCGGTTTATACAAAACGGGAATCTCATACAGGAGGATTCGCCTTCGCTGTACCTGTATAAACTGACGATGCACGGCCATGAGCAGACGGGCGTCGTCTGCTGCTGCGCTGTGGAGGACTACGACAACGATGTCATCAAGAAGCACGAGCACACGAGAAAGGAAAAGGAGGACGACCGTCTCAGGCACATGCTCGCCATATCGGCTCATGCCGGTCCTGTGCTCATGACATACAGGAGGGACGACCGGATAAGCGGTATCGTGAAACGGGAGAGCAAAAAGCCGCCTCTGTACGATTTCACGGCCGACGACGGGGTCCGGCATACGGTGTGGCGCATGGGGGAGGCGGGTGAGCTTATCGAGCTTTTCACCCGTGTTCCAGCGCTCTATATCGCGGACGGCCATCACAGGGCGGCCGGGGGCAGCAGGGTGAAGCAAAAGATGATTGAGCGGGGCCTCGTCTTTACCGGCGAGGAGGAGTGGGGATACTTTCTTGCGGTGCTGTTTCCCGCTGAAGAGCTCGTCATCCTTCCATACAACCGCTGGATACGGGATACCTCAGGGCTTTCCGAGCACGATCTTTTCGATACGGTAAAAGAAAAATTCGAAGTTGAAGCGGTGAAGGATCCCCAGCCGAAAAGGAAAGGTACGTTCAACATGTACACGGGCGGCCGCTGGTATGGGCTGACGTTGAAGCCCGGGGTAAAGAGAGGCGCGGGAGCCGTGCAAAAGCTCGACCTCAGCGTGTTCCAGCGGGAAATCCTCGAGCCGGTACTCGGAATAAAAGACCAGCGTAAGGACAAGCGTATCGATTTCGTGGGAGGCCCGGACAGCACGAGAAAGCTCGAGCGGCTCGTCGATGCGGAGGGTGGGGTGGCGTTCAGCTTTTTCCCGGTGAGTACCGAGGAGCTGCTCGCGGTGAGCGACGCGGGGCTGGTCATGCCTCCCAAGTCGACATGGTTCGTCCCGAAGCTTCGCTCGGGACTCCTGATCCATCGATTTTAGAAAGGGGGATGCTTCGATGAAGGTTCTCGTTGCGGACAAGTTTCCCGAAAACAGGCTGGCCGATATGAAACGGGCCGGGTATGAAGTCGTCTACGATGAGGGACTGAAGGAGGATTCGCTTTCCGCGGCCTTGAAAAAGGAGAAACCGGACGTCATAGTGGTACGCTCCACCGAAGTAACCGGCGAAATGATCGTAAAGGCACCCTCTTTGAGCCTCATCATCAGGGCGGGCTCGGGTTACAACACGATAGACGTGAAGACTGCCTCGGAGCGAAGCATCTATGTGGCAAACTGTCCCGGCAAGAACGCCGTTGCGGTTGCGGAGCTTGCGTTCGGGCTCCTTCTTAGTCTCGACAGGAGGATCCCGGACAACGTGATCGATCTCCGGGCGGGAAAATGGAATAAGAAAGAATATTCGATGGCGGAGGGAATCGCCGGTAAGACGCTCGGGATAATAGGCGTCGGCAGAATCGGCCGTGAAGTGATTTCTCGCGCAAGGGCGTTCGGTATGAAGGTAACGGCCTGGAGCAGGTCGCTCACGCCTGAAACCGCGGGTGAGCTCGGCGTGCGGTACGCGAAGGACCCTGGTGAGGTTGCGTCCGAAGCGGATGCGGTAAGCGTGCACCTCGCGCTCACAAACGACACAAGGGGGATGATAGACAAGAAGTTTTTCACCCGTATGAAGATGGGAGCGTTCTTCATCAATACCTCGCGGGCCGAGATCGTCGACGAGGACGCGCTGTTACAGGCGATCGAGGAAAAGGGTATACGGGCCGGGCTCGACGTGTTCTCCGGCGAGCCTGCGTCTAAGACCGGTGAATTCAGCGGCAAGATAAAGAACAAACGCGTCTACGGCACCCACCATATCGGGGCTTCGACCGAGCAGGCGCAGAACGCCGTCGCCGAAGAGACGATACGTATCCTGCGGGAGTACGCGGAGACGGGACACGTATACAACTGTGTCAATATCATGGAGAAGACGCCCGCGAGCTACATGCTCTCGGTGCACCACAAGAACCGGGTCGGCGTTCTCGCCGGGGTTCTGGACATTATCCGTGAAGCGAACATCAACGTGGAGCTCATGGAGAACATCATATTCGCCGGCGGCGACGGCGCGTGTGCACGCATACAGATCGACGGGAAACTCGAAGAACAGGATATGGAAAAAATCGAGAAGAGCAGCGCGGAGATAACGTCGGTCTCGCAGGTGAGCATTTAAAATCATTTCAGGGTTTGGCGAACCCTGAAATGATGTTTTGCAGAAAACCTTCGGTTTTCTGCGTGTCATTGCGAGCGTGAAAACCCCAAAGGGTTTTTTAGCGAAGTAATCTGCATATATACCGTCAAAGTATACGGATTGCTTCGTCGTCAACAGACATCTGATATTTTCGATGTTCGACTTCTCGTAATGACAATCCGGGTGCCATTTCGAAATCTATTGGGTATTAGGGCGGACGGGGTGCTTTATTCATAATGACGGGCGAGGGCGAACACCTCTAGTGGGTTCTTCGACTCCTTTTCGGTGTGTCACGAAGCAATCTGCGTACAGAATAATAAAGACTGTATGCGGTTCGGTGTGACAGTGAATAAACGTCAGCAGGCGGTAAACTTATAACCGGAGAAACGAATGGATATTCCGAAAGAGATGAAGTATACGAAAGAACACGAGTGGGCCGAAATCGAGGGCGATATCGCGACCTTCGGGATCACCGACTACGCGCAGAACCACCTCGGCGATGTGGTGTTCGTCGAGCTGCCTGAGGTGGGTTCTGAGTTCAAGGCGCATGAGGTCTTCAGCGCGGTGGAATCGGTGAAGGCGGCAAGCGATATATATGCGCCGGTCGGCGGGGAGATAATCGAGATAAACAGCGAGCTTGAGGGTCACCCCGAGCTTTTAAACCGGTCGCCGTATCACAAGGGCTGGATAGTCAAAGTCAGGCTGTCCGATGCCGGTGAGGCGAAAGAGCTCATGGACGCCGCGCAGTACGCGGAGTTCGTGGAAACGGAAGAATACCGATGAGATACATCCCGAACACGGCCGGCGATATCGAATCGATGCTGTCGATTATCGGCGTGCGCGATCCGGACGATCTCTTCCGCTCGGTGCCAGAGGAGTTCGTACTCAAAGAAGACCTTGTACTGCCGCCCGCACTCTCGGAGCCGGATCTTTTATCGCATATGCGCGAAATGGGAGCGGAAAACGCGCATGCCGGAAGCTACAAATGCTTTCTCGGCGGCGGGGCGTACAACCACTTTATCCCATCCGCGGTAGCACGCATCGTCTCGCGTTCGGAATTCTACACCGCATACACGCCCTACCAGCCTGAGGTGAGCCAGGGAACGCTCCAGGCGATGTTCGAATACCAGACATTGATGTGCGAGCTGCTCGGTATGGATGTATCGAACGCGTCTTTGTACTGCGGCGCTTCGAGCAGTGCGGAGGCGGTTCTCATGGCGCTCAGGGTAAAGAAGGGGGGAACGGTGGTCCTTTCCGAGGCCGTTTCCCCGGAGTACCGCCGGGTCATACGGACCTACTGCCGTCATGGGGCGGCTTCCATAGTCGAGGCCCCGTTCGATGAGAGCGGCGCGACCGATGTCGGCCGCCTCGAAGAGCTCGTCAACGGCACGACTGCGGCGGTTTTAGTGCAATCCCCGAACTTCTTCGGGGTGGTCGAGGACATCGAACGGCTTTCTGCGCTCGTTCACGAAAAGAAGTCCCTTTTCGTCTGCTCGTTTACCGAGCCGCTGGCGTTCGGGATCCTGAGACCGCCGGGCGATTTCGACGCGGATATCTGCTGCGGCGAAGGCCAGAGCTTCGGAATTCCTCCGGGGTTCGGGGGCCCGCACCTCGGTATACTGACTGCAAAAGAGAATCTTGTTCGAAACATGCCGGGCAGAATAGTCGGCAGGACGAAGGATGAGGGAGGAAAAGACGCCTACGTGCTCACGCTCTCGGCACGCGAGCAGCATATCAGGCGGGAGAAGGCGAAGTCGAATGTGTGCACGAACCAGGGCCTCTGCGCGCTCACCGCGACGGTCTACCTCGAGGGTTTGGGAAAGAGCGGGATCAGAACGCTTGCCCTTGCGAACCATGAAGGGGCGGAATACGCGAAGAAAAAGCTTTTAGAAGCGGACTGGGTGAAATTGGGTTTCAGCGGGCCGACCTTCAACGAGTTCGTGCTGAGGCTCGGGCACGACCCGACGGAGGTCGTGACGCGGCTTCTTGATAAGAGGATGATTGCCGGAATCCCTCTGGGGAAGTTCTACCCCGGATTGGGAGACTGTCTGCTCGTGACCGTTACCGAGCTCGTGTCGAAAAACGACATCGACGCACTGGCGGATGCATTCAAAGAGCTCTACTAGACCGATGCAACGGGAAGAAACCATGAAATCGCACGGAATAACAACTCTTTCGATACAGGAGCCCCTCATTTTCGATCAGGGGTCGGAAAAAAGATGCGCGTTCTCCCTCCCGGACGAAGGGCGGTTCGGACCCATAGAACAGTCGATTCCCAAACACTGGATAAGGGAAGAGATCGAAGGCTTCCCGGAGGTAAGCGAGCCGGAGCTCGTCCGGCATTTCACGAGGCTTTCGACATGGAACTACGGGCTGGACACGGGTTTCTACCCACTGGGTTCCTGCACGATGAAGTACAATCCGAAGGTCAACGAGGAGGCGGCCTGCATTCCTGGTCTTTCAGGGGCGCACCCGTACCAGCCGGAATCGATCTCGCAGGGTGCGCTGCGGCTTTTATACGATCTGGAACGCTACCTCTCCGAGATTACGGGGATGGACCGCTGTACCCTCCAGCCTGCGGCGGGCGCGCAGGGGGAGCTGTGCGGCATGATGCTCATACGGGCGCATCTCGAACGAAACGGGTCGGGGAGACGCAGGGTGCTCATTCCGGATACTTCCCACGGGACGAACCCGGCGAGCGTCGCAATGTGCGGTTTCGAGGCGGTACCGCTCAAGTCCGGTACAAAGGGGATCATCGAAACGGACGCCGTACGAAACCTTATGGACGACGACGTCGCGGCGATAATGGTTACAAACCCGAATACGCTCGGGCTTTTTGAGAAAAACATCGCCGAGATAGCGGATGTCGTTCACAAGCAAGGCGGCTTCGTATACTGTGACGGTGCGAATCTCAACGCGCTCATGGGAATGGTGAAGGTCGGGGACCTCGGTGTGGACATCGTGCACATGAACCTCCACAAGACATTCTCAACGCCGCACGGAGGAGGCGGGCCGGGAGCGGGGCCGGTTGCGGTAAAAGAGACGTTCGCGCCGTTTTTGCCTGTTCCCGAGGTCGTAAAAGAAAAGAACGGAATCTTCGCGTTCAATGACGACCTTCCGCTCTCCATCGGAAAGCTGAAGAGCTTCTACGGGAACTTCCTCGTATGCGTCAAGGCCTATTCCTACATTCGGGCGATGGGCGCGAGAGGGCTCAGGCAGGCAACGCAGACCGCGGTGACGAACGCGAACTATATACGTAAGAGACTCGAGGGGCATTACCATCTTCCCTATGACGATCACTGCATGCATGAGTGCGTATTCACCGACCGGCTGCAGAAAAAACGGGGGGTGACGACGCTCGATATCGCAAAGAGCATAATAGACCGGGGCTTTCACCCGCCCACCATATACTTTCCGCTCGTTGTCGAAGGCGCGCTCATGATAGAACCGACCGAGACGGAAAGCAGAGAGGAGATCGACCGCTTCGTCGAGGCCATGATCGATATCGCGGAGGAAACGGAAAAAAATCCGCAGAATATCAAAGATTCTCCCCGAAAGACGAAAATCGGTAGGGTCGACGAAGTGACTGCCGCGAGGAAGCCGGTGCTCCGCTGGTCGCCCGGTACCGATGAATAGAAATATTTTTCCCTAAAAAGCATAAAGTGCTTGCAAAAACGACGTAATAAGGCACAATGCTACTGCGGCGTTCTATCCCCTGCGTGGAGCGGTACGTGTTCTGTAGATCGGCGATTCCGTACGGTTTCCTCTTGTCCAATGGGTAATTCCGAACGAACCTTCAACCGTCTTGTCTCGGCGATGCTCTTCTTGAGCATCGTTTCCCTGTTCCTGGAATACGGTCTCTACCAGGCGTCTTGGATAAAGGTCGCCACCAACGTCCTCGATTATATCGTCTTTCTCCTCTTCGTTATGGAGATAGCCTTGAGGCTCATCGGCGCGAAATACCGCTGGATCTTCATACGGCAGAACGCGTTCGAGCTTTTATTCCTTCTGCTCTTTTTGACCCTTTTCGTGTACAGCAAGTACGTCGGGTTTCTTCTTGAAAGCAGGAGGCTTAAGAACCTGAGCAGGAACATAATCGTGCTCCGAAACATATTCATACTGATAAAGCTGTTCGTGAGATTGCGGAAGTTCAATACACTGATGCAAAGGATAACACGCAACCCGGCTCAATCCGTCCTTTTCAGCTTCGTGACCGTCATTATCGTCGGGACGCTCCTTCTCATGCTTCCCCTTTCCACGAGCGACAGAACGAGACTCGGATTCATAGATTCTCTCTTTACGTCGACTTCCGCAGTGTGCGTGACCGGTCTGATCGTCGTCGATACCGCAACAAGGTTCTCCGCGGTGGGAAAGATCCTGATACTGATCCTGATACAGATCGGGGGGCTCGGTATCATGATACTCTCCTACTTCGGCACGTTCGTATTCAGAAGAACGCTTTCCGTAGAAAGAAAGCTCATGGCAAGCTACATGCTGAACGAGCAGGACATGTCCGCACTGGTCGGATCGATGAAGAGCATCGTGCTTTCGACGTTCATCATCGAGGGCACGGGATTCGTCCTTCTCTGGGCCGCGTTCAGACCCGCGACGGGAAGCGAGATTTCAGCGCTCTCGCATGCGGCGTTTCATTCGGTCTCGGCGTTCTGCAACGCAGGGTTTTCCCTGTTCACCGACAATCTCGCCGGGTTCAAGTCGAACCTTCTTTTAAACCTTACGGTCGCCGCGCTCATCATCCTCGGGGGGCTGAGCTTCACCGTGCTTATGGAGCTCTACCGGCTCACAGGCGACCGCATACGCGGCATATACTCGGGCAGGTACAGAAAACAGTACAGGGTAAGCCTGAATACGAGAGTCGTGCTCCTCGTGTCCTCTATTCTCATCCTTCTGGGCGTGATAATCATTTATCCGTTCGAGCATAGGAACAGTCTTATCGAGTACCCACTCGGAACGCAGTACCTCGCCGCCTTTTTCCAGTCGGTAACCCTCAGAACCGCGGGGTTCAACACGATACCGTTCGAGGCCCTCAACAGATATACCTATCTCGTCATGGTGCTCTTTATGTTCATAGGAGGTGCTTCCGGTTCCACTGCGGGAGGCGTCAAGGTCAACACGGTCGCCATCATAGGCGGGTACGTCCGATCGATACTGCGAAATAGAGACGACGTCACGATCTTCAACCAGACACTCTCGAAAGACCTCGTCAACCGGGCGCTCTTTATCGTGTTCGTGTATGCGGGAGTCGTTTTCACCGGAACGTTGATACTCTCCATATCCGAGAATGCCGCTATCGTACCCCTGTTCTTCGAGGTCGTTTCCGCCGCGGGAACGGTGGGTCTTTCTGCAGGGATTACGTCGTCTCTTTCCGTCACTGGAAAGATCGTTATTATAGCACTCATGTTTATCGGGAGAGTCGGGCCGCTGACCGTGGTGGTCTCGCTCTCCCCCGGAGGGAAATCGGCCGGTATAAGCTACCCGAGGGGGAACATATCACTCGGATAGAGAGGGGAAAAAACGAAACGGGAGGTGACCGGGATGCCTGATGACAAGACATTCGCGGTATTCGGGCTCGGCACGTTCGGATTCGAGGTCTGCCGGGTGTTGTCCGAAAAGGGGGGGAAGGTGGTAGCGGTCGATGTGAACTCCGGCCTCATCGAGAAGGCTAAGGAGATCGTGACGCAGGCGGTGCTTATCGACAGCACGGACGAAGACTCATTGAAGAACGCCCCCCTCGAGAACGTTGACGTTGGGATTGTTGCGATCGGAGACGATATGCAGGCCAGTATCCTCACCACCGCCATTTTAAAGAACAGGGGGATCCCCTATATCATCGCGCGAGCGATATCGGATATACACGCGCAAGTGCTGCGCCAGGTGGGAGCGACGGAGGTCCTATTTATAGAGATAGAGGAGGGTCGGCGGCTCGCGACAAAGCTGATCTCCCCCGATGTGCTCGACCGCATACCGATTTCGAAAAACCAGACGCTCGCCGAGGTGGTCGTGCCGGTGGGGTTTGTGAAGAAGACCCTGGGGAAGCTCGACCTTCTCAAAAAGCTCGGCATTACGGTAATTTCCGTAAAACGGATGAGCACGAAGATAGACGACATCGGAAATCCCGAGAAGGAGGAGCTCATAATCCAGCCTTCGCCCGCCACCATGCTAGAGGATGCGGACGTGCTCGTCGTGATAGGGAAGGATGAAGATATCAACAGATTAAAGGAGTATTAGCATGCTGCTCGTCAAGAAGGGAGTGCTTTATGCCGTTTTTTCTCTAATGGCGGCCGTGATACTGGCCCTCGGCTTGATCAACTATATACGACTTCAGGATGTTATAATGCTCAGGGATATCCTCGGGCTTTCCGAAGCCGAGCAGTCATTTTACGCGACGCTGAAGTTCTACGCGGAAAACCTGCTGTACTTAAGCTTCGTTGGCGTGGTGCTTCTTTTCGTCGTGTTTTTAATCATACAGACGGGGAGCGTGCGTGTTTTCCGCGAGATAGACAAGGTCACGGAACTGTCCGCTCACGGAAGATACTACTCGGGAGACTACACGAGGAAGCTCGGAAGACTCGGTGAAAAGATACACCGACTTTTCGGTGAGCTGAACCGGCTCGACGAAATGAAGTCGCTGAAGATAAGCGCCCTTTCCAATCTCGTAGGATTCTTCCTCGAGAACGGCCTCCTTCACTGTTTCGTCACCGACATACAGGGATCGATCGGCTCCGTCTCGAAGCGGCTTTGCGAAAAGCTGAAGATCGAAGGAAAGGTCCTAAAGGGACGGACGCTTTCGGAGGTCGTCAAGGACTTCGACTTTTCGGGCGTCACCGAAAAGCTTGAAAGAAACCGCACGCCGGTCGAGAGAAAAGGTCTCGTTCTCGATCTCGGCGAAACCTCGGTCCAGGGGCAGTTTACCTTCTACCCCGTGTTCAACTCGAAGAACGAACTTTCCAACATCGTCTGTGTCAGCGAGAAGGAGACCCTGCGTGAGGGCATCACCAAGAAGGCCGATCAGATCAGGGAAGCCCAGAAAAGGATCACCGGAATATTCAAAAAAAGGTCCCACGGTAAAAACAGATCCGGAGATTAAACAAGGCTTGTCTCGGTTATTCCCTTACGCATTTTCCTCCTTTTTCTCATCCTCGTCGGCCTCTTTCTTCTTTTTCTTCTTCCTGTATCCGATGCTTCTGATCACCCAGCCGATACCGATCCCGACGACGAACACGATGAGAATCATCAGGGCTCTTGAGAGGTGTGCCGTCCAGGTGAGGAACTGAATATCGACGGTCTCCACATTCTGGACCATGAATACAATCACGAGGACGCCGATGATGATGCCGATGATGAACTTAGCCATTGCACACTCCTTTGTCAACGTGTTATACTAATTCATGACTGTCCAAATCACACAATGTTCTTTTTTTTATAATGTGACCATGCTGTCCAAATTAGCGAAAATGCTCTAAGATTAATAGTGACAAGTAATAATCTTATTTATAAGAATAAAAATAAGTTCAAAATAGGCCTAAAAACAGCCTATGCTGTCCAAGATGCGAATTGAAATCTCTAAATTGCCGAAACGTATAGAGATCCTGTATTATCAATAAGTTAGGCTATTTCAGCTTCGTTAATTTGATAATATGAAAGCACTGCGCTTCCTAAGATAAGCGGTTATCATATACCTGTAAATTAGACTGATAGGAGGCGAACAGATG
>JAFGTF010000075.1 GCA_016934265.1 Spirochaetota bacterium | reverse complement strand
GGGCTCGTCGGCTGCGACCTGAACAGGCCGAGGGGGTGCCCCGACTCCACGACGAGCGTCTGCCGCTCGGTGAGCCGGGAGAGATACTTTTTTATCAGCCTGTACTGCATCCAGTTCTGGCACACGCTCCCGGTCTCCCCGTAGGTCACGAGCTCGTACGGGTAGAGCGCCACATCGAAATCGAGGTTATTGTCTATCATGACTTGAAACGCCTTGCCCGCCAGACACTTTCCCTCGTACCGGTCTACCGGCTCACCTTTGATGTGTCCTTCCGGACGAAAGCGGTAGCCGTATACCCTCCCCCTCGTCAGAAGCTCGTCCGCGAACTCTCCTGCGACCGTTTCGTGGTGTTCCTCGGGGACGTACCGAAGCGCGTTCATGAGCGCGATCTCCGTCTGCCCCCTGTTCAGCCTGAAGCCCCGGCTCGGGGCCCGGCGGATGCCGGGCATGAAACGAGGCGGCTGTGGAAGCTCGTCGTCGAGCTTTATCGTCATGGCATCCGCGATTCTTCCCTTATATGTTATCATGGCAACCCTCCTCATACGTAATATCGTAAAACCTTCCCTCTACGTGACGACCTAACGCAAATGTCCGGTCCGCGATGAGCGGGCCGGGTTAATGCCCCAACGGCATTGTAACGAACGGCCCGTCTCTCCGTTATCCGTATCGATACTCACAGGCCGCATCGACCATGGCCTGCATGTTTTCTGTGGGTGTGTCCACCGAAATGAGACAGCCCGAGCTCAACACGAACGCCCCTTTTTGGCCGCCCTTTTTCATACAGCGAAACGCGGCATCCCGGACCTCGGCAGGGGTGCCCTCGCGCAGCAGAAGCGGATCTACGTTGCCGAAGAGAACGGCGTCTTCCGGAAGTATTCTCCTCGCTTCACCGAGGTCGACGGCCTGATCGAGGCTCAGCATGTCGGCGCCGAGCGCACAGAACAGGTCGAGACGGTCCGTGGTGTCGCCGCAGGCATGGTGCACTATCGCGACTCCCGTTTTTTTCAGGCCCGCTATAAGCCGCTTCGAAAACGAGAACCCGAGCGATTCATACTGCTTCCGGGTCACGATGTCGCCTGACGACATGGGATCCGATACCTCTATCAGGTCGGCTCCGGCCTCAGAAAGCGCCGAACCGAAACGTATCTGATTTTCCGTCACCTTCTCTAAAAGGGCGGCAACCGAAACGGGGTCCTTCAGGCAATCTTTGAGAAACCGCTCCACACCCCTGAGCATGGCCGCAGCCCTGAACGGAGCCTGCACGTACGAGAATACCACCTTCTCATTCCCGCAAATACGCTTCAATATTCGAACCCCTTCCAGTATGACCGGCATCCTTCCGTCTTTTTCGGGGTCCACGCTCCCGATCCGCGCGAGGTCTCTTTTATAGTCCTCGATCGCCGGTTTCTTTACGCTTATGTCCCCGTTTTTCAGCACGCAGCCCATGGCCTCGGCTTCTGCGTTCACCGCGTTGAGATCCGAGACGGAATCGTATCCAACCGTCATTGCACAGTCATGCTGGCAGGCGGCGTATCGATCCGGGTCATCCATTACGTCGATGAGACCGTACCCCTTCTGCACGGCGGCCCACTCCCTGATCATCGGTATGCAGGGGACCCTGTCCGGGAGCCTTCCTTCCAAGACGCATCTGACACGTTCGTAGGAGTTCATACCTCGCCTTCCGCAGCTCTTCTTTCCCCTTCCCTCACGGGCAAAGCAGGGAAACGATATCCTTTACCCTGTGGTCGAGCCCGGAATCACACACCGCGCGGACTGCGGCTTCGGCCTTCTCTTTTCCGATTACCGGCTCGGAGAGCGTTATAAACTTGTCTTCGATCTCTTTTTTGGTGAACGGATTCTGGTCGGCGCCGTGTACCACGTCGACCTGCTTCTCGAAGCTGCCTTTTTTGGTCTTCACCACCGCTTTCCCGAAAATGATCTCGTCTTTTTCCAGTATCTTCTGGAGGCCTTCGTCCTCATAAACCGCTATTCTGTCCGCGATCTTTTTGTAGTCCTCGTCGGCGAGATGGCACTCGTACTCGAGATACCAGTCCGTTCCCGGCTTTCTCGTGAGCAGGTACATCGCGGTGAGGTACCTGACGCTCGAAGCGGTATCCACCGGCGTGCGCGGTGGATAGTACATGAAATTCTTCGCGAGCTGGGAAGGCGCGTACAGATCGATCTTTTCCACCTCTTCGAGCTCGATACCGTTCTCCTCGAAACACAGCCTGACGGCCTCTATGCAGGGCTGGTTGAAGTAACAGCTCGGTATCGATTTATAGGATATCTTCTCGATCACGAAGCGTTTCCCCCACTCATCGAAGAGCAGCTCTGGGTTGTAGTTGTCCGAGCCCGCGATTTTATAGTATTCGACCTGCTCGTCGAGAAGGCGGTTCGTCGCCCTGAAATCGGTGTCCGAAAAGAGGGCCGCCGTCACCACCGCGAAGTTCGCATGGCCCGGCATGTCCCTGTGCCAGGACGCGGGCCGCTCGTCTTTTCGGAAGCCCCACATCGGCATCGTCACCGGCAGCGGGGAAAGGGTTCCCGCGATGCCGAGCAGGTTCGCCGTTTTACTCACGCCGAACCCAAGCAGCTTTGCGCACGCGATGCCGCCCGCCACGCCGTAGTGCGTGGTAAAGCTGTACACTTCAGGCCTCCTCGGCTCGATGGCGTGCGCGTATCGTCCCGCCGTCTCATAGCCTGCGACGGTCGCGAGGATGAGGTCTTCCACGGTCGCGTCGACTTTTTCCGCCAAAGCGAGCACCGGCGGTATGACGCCTTCGCCCGGGTGCGAGATGATGATGCTGCCCGGCTTGTAGTTGTCGCTCAGGTCCGGACCCACGCAGCACTGCCCGTCGATATACGCGGCGATCGGCGCGGGCAGCTTTCTTCCGTCTCCTATCACCGTGGCCTCCGGTGCTCCGCCCATTCCCCCCAGCGCCTCGAGCGCGCTTTTCCCTATGGGAGACCGTACTCCTGCGACCATGCACCCGATCGTATCGAGCAGCGCCCGCCTCGTCTCCCTTATGACACTGTCCGGCAGGTCCCCTGTCTTCATATCAACGACCTGCGTCACGTACCGCTTGGTAATGTCCGTCATATTTTTTCTCCCCCTGATCCGTGTTGTGGCGCGAACAGCGCGAGAAGCCCGCCTATGTCCTCGCACTCTTCGAGATGTTCTATCGTTTCTACTGCACGTTCCACAGGAACTCCACCGCCCGCGGACTCGAGGCAGCGTGTGAATTTTGTCGTGAAGTCGCAGGCCGAAAAGGGCTTTTTCGGATGTCCCTTTGCACAGTACTCCTGCCCCTCGTATATTTTTTTTCCCTTCGTCCGGATGCGGACTTTGGGGCTCAGTATGCTGCGCTCGGCCCGCAGGCGCTCCACCTCCTCGTCCGGCACGAGCCTTACCTTCCTCATCGCGGCGCGTGTCTCGGGATCTTTCATGCGCTCTTCTTGGTACCATTCGGGCGAAGGGTCGATCCGGCGGATGATCCCGGCGATCGCATACGGCATGGAGAACTGCGCGTCGATCATGGATTCGGGCTCGTACACGCTGAACGCCTCAGCGAGGAAGGGGGTGACGAAAACCTCGACCGTCTCTATCTCCTTCTCATCGAGGTCGTTCTCCTTTACGATAAGCGATACCGAATCGAGGGTGGACTGCATGAACCTGCAGGTGGGATACGGCTTGAAGCTGAGGTCCGACAGCCTGTACCGTTCACCCAGACCGTCGGTGAGCCTCTCCTCGTCGTAGGACCTGCTGCCGCACAGCAGGTAATCCCCGTCTTTCTCGTCAAGGCCGTTGCGCGTTCCACAAAACCCCTGTCCCGCCATGACCGCGCT
>JAFGTF010000074.1 GCA_016934265.1 Spirochaetota bacterium | reverse complement strand
TTGGTATTCAAACAAAGATCATTGAATTATACGAGTCAACGTAAGATCTTTGTGTTTGAAAACCTTAGTTTTTAGAGCTAACTCAAGTTTATTTAATATAAAATCAGAGTACCCGATAATTGCAGCAAGCGCATTATTGAAATCATGTGCGATTCCCCCCGTTAATCTTCCAATAGCTTCCAGTTTCTGTGATACTTGGAGCTGCTTCTCCAGTTTTCTATGTTCAGTGACGTCGGTGAAGAAGCCTACGTTGTAAGTCCGCCCATGGATGACATTGGGAGTAGTGGTAATATCTGTATAACAAAGGCTGCCGTCTTTACGAAGGCAGGGTATTGAGACAGCCAGTGATTTCTCCCCCCGCGCCTGGGCCTTGAATTCGGCAATCACATGGTCCAGTACATCCGGTGGATGTATATCGGCAATCCCAAGTAGAGTCAATTCCTCCTTGGTGTATCCTAGCATCCTGCAGATAGCTGGATTGGCATACTTGAACCGCCTTGTCTCAATATCAGCTACCAGTATACCTTGTGCAGTGCCTTCAAAAAGGACCCGGTATGTTTCCTCTGCTTCACGCAGTACTTCCTCGGCTTGCTTCCGCTCAGCTTCATGTTCTTCATATTCCATCGCAAAGGAGAGATCTAAGGCCAATTCGTTTAATAATCCTAATATCTCCTCATCAAAGAAATCCGATTCAGCGGCATAGAAGCTTATCGCTCCTCGAATCCTGCCGAACACGAAGAGAGGGAACGATGCGCATGAGTGACATCCAAGTTTAAACAATGCTTGCTGACATTTCCGTTTGGACGCGTCGTATAGTATATCGTTGCAAACCATGTGACGTTTTTCACGCAGAGCGCAATCGACAGTACAATAGCCTACCGGCTTACCTTCCAAGTTGATGTTGATTTTACTAAAATGGGAATTGGTACTTTTCTCACCAGCACTTGCGACTATATTGAGCTTGTGGGATGACTTATCCAGTAGGCCGACCCATGTCATCTCAAATCCACCGTTTTCAACAGCGTGATGGCAGGCAGCTTTCAGAATCGCATCGATACCTCGAACTCTGACGATCATCTCGTTAATACCGCTGAGAACCTTATATACCCGATTGAGTTTATCGACCCGCTCCTCCATTTTTTTTCTGTGGGTTATATCAAAGGACATCACCAGTAGTCCCTCGACTACAGGCTCGATGGTCAGTTGGAACCACCCCTTGTCACTATTAGGATACAAAAATTCATTCACTAGCGTGGCCGTGCGCTGGTCTCGTATGCATTTCCTAAGCGTTTCAAACATGATGGTATTCTCAATTCCAGGAAACACATCCATCATTCTACGGCCAAGTAATTCTTTCTTGGTTTTGTGGGCCTGCTTACAAGCAGCGTTATTTACGTAAAGATATCTCCAATCAGGGCTTATGATCTGGCAACCTTCAATAAGATTCTCAAAATAGTTATTGAAAAATTCATCTTGTGTGTATGTTTCCATACGATATACCCTATGGCTGACAGGCTTTATACGGGGCAAGGGACTTTCACGTTTTCAGTGGCCGATTCGAGTATTTTCGGAGGGACCCACTCGGCCCTTTTTTCGGAAGCTTTCTTCCAGCCGCATTCTAATAGGACATCTTCCAAGGTTCCCATTTTACAGAGCTCTTCAAAGAAAAGGTATATCATTTCCTCAAAATTCTTCCTGGCTTTAGCGACATTTTCTCCGCAAGTGGCTATATCCAAGACAGGGCAATGCGCGGTTACCTGGTCGTTTTCTTCGATGAATAACACCGGGACATTAATATCCGTTATTTTAATAGTCTTTTTCATGTTGATATCCAAAATCGATGACATTGGGATTCATCAATAAATCTACCACATTTTCTGCACTTGTCAATTACTGATAAGGTAATAATTAATGCCCCACAACCACGTCGCCTATAAACGCAAAACCGGCAAGGGCGGCTCGACCTGGCACGCATATATCGAGTCGGGCAGGTCGGCTGTGCTGAAAATATAAAAACGACCGTAGATTTTCTCTTGAAATCGCTATGATTCATGTAATATCTGGAGCAAACTCAATGCATCGTGGGGGGCGTAGGCGTTGTAATCGTTGTTGAAGTAGCAGTATCCGTCGGCGTCCATGTTCCCGATCTTTTACGCCAGCTCGAAAAGCGCCTCCCGGGAATATTGCGAGGCGTATCTCGATCCTTCGCCGTGCAGCCGTGTACTTGAACTTCGCGATGACCCTTTCGAACGGCGAACGGTCCTGGTCCGAAATCCATGCGAAGTCCATCCCTCGTTCCGCAAGGAGACCGTATATCCGCTCGCAGCAATACTCCCAGTTACGGAATTCGAATGCGTACCTGTACCCTTCGGGCAGTTCATAGGTGAAACGCTCGATCAGCTTGACACTGTACTGCAGCGACAGCGGGCTCTGAAAAAGAATACACCCGAGCTTCCGAGCTTCTCGTACAGGTTTGATGAGGTGGAGAAAGAGTGCGATATCGTCCCTGCACTCGAAAAACCTCTTGTAGTGTGTAATGCTCCTCGGGGCCTTGAAGCTGAATGCGAACTCGGATCCGCTCTTACCGATCCAGGATTCCACCTGGCGTCCGGTGGGGTTATGGTAAAAAGCGGCGTTGATCTCGACGGTGTCGAAGCACTCCTTATACAGATCGAACAGCTCGGTATTCTTTGACCCCTCGGGATAGAACCGTACCTTCCAGTGCCCGTAATAGTAACCGGAACATCCCACCCTGATAACCGCCATACCGTCACCTGCAGAAGGCGGTCTCGACCCAGATCGCGATCTCGTCGCCGGGGCGTATCGTCGATTCGAACGACAACCCGTTTATCGCGAGTATCGTCTCCACGTCGGTTCCGTATCTTGTGGCGATCTCCCACAGCGTGTCCCCCCGCCTGATTCTGTAGGCGATCTGCTGGGTGTTGAAACCCCATTTCGGAAGGAACGTCTCTTCCTCAACCGTCACCTCTACTCCTTCGGGGAAGGGGACGAGAATGATCCGGCCCGCAAACAGCCGTCTCGGATCGTAGATGTTGTTCAAAAGCGCGATGAGATGCGGCGATGCGTCGTACCGGTCGGCGATCTCGCTCAGCGTTTCCCCGGATTTCACCCGGTAGGGCGAAACCCCGGCGAGCTGTCCTTGTGGCAGCTCGTGGTACACCGAAAGCGCTTTCGCGAAACGTTCCGTCGGAATTCGAAGCCGGTATTTCCTTCCTATGGGGGTAAAAAAGCGGCGAAGCTCCGGATTGAGCAGTACGATCGTTTCCCTGTCGATGGCCGAACGTGCGGCAAGCTCGATCAGGTCCACCGGCCGGTCCGTCGTCAGTATCTCGAAATCGGGGAACCCGCCTTTCTCCCCGATACTGAAGCCGTACCTCTCCGGGTGCTCGGCGATCTCGCACACCGCGTAGAAGCGTGGAACGTACTGCCGTGTCTCGCGCTTCAGGAGTTTTTTTCGGCAAAGCTCCCAGTAGTTTCTCGTCCCGCCGTATTGGATCGCCCGGTTTACCGATCCCATTCCCGCGTTGTACGCGGCGAGGGCGAGTTCCCAGTTTTTATAGTACCGATACAGGTCTTTCAGATGCCTGGCCGCGCTCTCCGAGGACTTGAACGGGTCTTTCCGCTCGTCGACCCAGAAATCCATTCTCAGGTCGTACCATTTCCCCGTCTGCGGCATGAACTGCCATATGCCGCACGCACCGGTCCTCGAGTATGCGCGCACCGAATACGCGCTCTCAATGAGCGGAAGCCAGGCGAGCGCTGCGGGGAGGTCCTCTTTTTCAAGCGCGTCCCTCACTATCGGGAGATACGTTTTCGAGTTGTCCAGACCCCGTTGTACGAAGCTCCGCTCACAGGACAAAAATCGCTCGAGTGCTTTCTTTACCTCCGTGCGATCGAGCTGCTGCTCGAAAAGTGAGGCCCAAGCATCGAGGGGGGGGAAGAAAACCAGAATAAAAAGAAGAAGTATGCACCCTGCCCCTGCCCGTTTCGGCACGAAAGCCCCCTTTCTTTACAGTTTCGATATCGCCAGTACGAGCGCTTCGACCTCACGATCGAGTCTTTCCTTCTCTTCCCATGTCTCACGTACGAAGGGATCGTCACTTGCCTCGATATGCGCGTCGTAATACTCGCCCAGTATATGCCGCCCTCGACGGTCGTCCCGGTTTTTGGACTCCTCGGTACTCCGCGCTATCTCCCCCTGCAGCCTGCACAGCTCCTCGAGATTCTCGACCGGGTCTCTGCCTCTGAGGTTCTCGATGTCCAGAAGCGTCTTCTGGTATTTCCACTCGTCGTCATCGTTCTCGTATTCGTACAACCGGGACAGCGCATCGGGTCTCCCCTCATGAAGGAGCGAGGCAGCCGTCTTTTTTATCCCTGAGAGAATATAGTAGCGGATGTAGAACGTATAGGACTCTATCCCCGCCGTCCTCTGCTCTTCTTTGAGAAAGTTCTTCCCTATCCCCTCTATCTGCTGCTCCGTATAGAAGGCTGATTTCTTCTTCACACCGAGGAGTCTTTGCCTCGCGGCGAGCATCCTCTCGACAATGTCCCGCCTGAATACCTCGAAGACGAAACCGCTTTTCGTCGCCCTGTTCCTCTTACGGTACTTGACCTCGTTTCTTCGCACCATATAGATGTTGTGCCTGAGCACCCAGCCGGGGAAGATCTCGTTGAATGAGGGCGAAATCCCCCCTATCGCCTCCGCCGGGCTGTTGATGAGAGAAAACGGGAACTCCACCCGCTGCGGGAGCGTGCTCACCGCGGTGGCGATTATCGTATAGGGCGCATCCAGAAAGTTTGCGGGGTATTTCACGTTGGAGCCGAGCCCGAAAAAAACGCCCTCCCCGCAGAAAAGCTCCTGATCGGGGGACTTCGAGGTATGGTTGGAACCGACGTTTGCGCCGTAGCCGACGTTTCCCTTTCCTTCCGGCCAGAGCGCCGCAATAAGGAGGGCCTGATGGTGGAACCCGACAAAAGGCCCCACGAGGCTTGAGGTGATCTCCCCTTCCGCGACCGTGGTGTTTGGACCGACGATGCTCGCTATCACCTTTCCATGCCGCTCTACGCGGGAATGCTCCGCAAGCACGGAGTCTTGGACGAACGCCATCGAGTCGACTTCGCACCCCCACTGTACGCACGACCTGCGAACGCAGGCGCCGTCGCGCACCGCTGCCGCTTCCCGTCCGTCCCCCAGGAGGGTTGAGTCTTGGACAACGCACGCGCCGTCTACCGTCACTCCCCTGCCGACCCATGTATCCGTCACCCTCGAAACGAAGCACACGACCGCATCCTCGTCGACGACCCCGTAGGGAAGCGTGACCTCGTCTCTGTAGGCGTCGACGAACCCGGCGTATCGCTTTAGAAGAGCCGTATCCGACCGTTTCGTCGCGACCTCCCATGCGATTCCCACCGCGATCTCCGCGAAGGTTTTAACCTCTCTCCCCCCCGTCTCGATTCCCAAAGAGACTTCGGTTCCGTTCCCGAAGGAGCACTCCCCGGCGGCTTGCAGCGCCCCCACCCGGAATACCACGGACCGGGCCCCGATCCGGTAGTTGGAAACGACTCCCGCGTCAAAGACGAGCGAGTTGTCGCCCGCCTCGGATTCGACAAGGGTCGACCTGTACAAACCGTTCGGCATCCGAATCCCGTTCGCTAGATGGACGGTGCCGCCGTCGAACACGCCGAGCACGCAGTCGCCGAAAAAGGTGCACTGACGTATAAACTGCGGGGTGAATTCCCGGGCCACCAGCACCCTGTCCCACGAGTCGCACAGGTTGTGCTGCGATACGAGCGTTTCGATCTCCTCTGGGGTCAACATCCTGACTTCGTTCCCGAACAGGGTGCTTTTAGCCTTCGTATCCTTGTACCGGCGCACCGAGTCGATGAACTCCGAGGTCTCTAAAAGCCCGTCGAATGACGATACCCCGCCTGCTTCCATTTTCATTTTCCGGCTCGTTCCTCCTCGAGGGTCATTATCCACCGGTAGTGGTCCAGTCGACGGAGCTTACAGGCCGCCGCTTCATCGAGGATCACCGTTACCGACGGATGTAACTGCAGGGCGCTCGCCGCGATCATGCTCGTGACCGGCCCCTCGATGAACTGTGCCGTCACGGCGGCTTTCTTCTTTCCGCTCGCTATGAGGATGATACGTCTCGCTTCCATGATCGTGCCGACCCCCATGGTGACCGCAGACCGGGGCACGAGCTCCTTCTTCCCGAAGTGGCGGGCGTTGTCCGCTATAGTCTCTTTCGCGAGCGTTACGACCCGGGTCCTCGACCCGAGCGAGCTGCCGGGCTCGTTGAACGCGATATGACCGTCGCCGCCGATCCCCAGAAGCTGCAGATCGATACCGCCTACCGCCTTTATCTTTTCTTCGTACCTGCGGCAGAACTCATCCGGCCGGGGATCGTCTCCCTTCGGTATACTGACGTGCGCCGGACCTATATTGATTCGGCCGAAGAAGACGTCCCACATGAAACGGTTGTAGCTGTTCGGGTCTTCGGCGGAAAGCCCCGCATATTCGTCGAGGTTGAACGTCTTGACCTCCGAAAAATCGAGCCCCGCCTCCTTATGCAGATGAACAAGTCGTTCGTACGTCCCGACGGGAGTGTCACCGGTGGGAAGGCCGAGCACCAGCCGCGGATTTCTTTCGATCTCCTCGGCAATGAGTGCCGCCGCCCGCCCGCTCATCGCATCGTAGTCCTTCTCGATCAGTATCCTCAAACCGGCCTCCGGCAGTCGCGCACGAGACGTGCGATAGTATCATGCTGCGTTCGACGACGCCCTCATATCGTGAAGAATCAGCTGTATGGTCCGCTCACCTCGAAATATGTTCTCCTCGATGGAGAACACTATATCGACGAGGTCGCTCTTTTCGAGTATACGGATCCCCCGTTGTGCGAATCCCCAACCGAGCACCGGAATCGTCCCGGAATCCGTGGGAATAAGAAACTTCAAATGGTCGTGCTGTTTTCCTATTGCGGTCGGATTGATGACCGTCGTCCCGAGAAGCGAAAACTTCGGCAGCTCGTTTCCTATTCCCGACGGCTCGAAGACGGCGAGCTCGTCGATAAGTGAGAACGTCATGTCGCCGGTGGGAAGCAGGGCATCGATCTCCAGTGTGGTTTTCCCCTTGAAACGCTCGAGGTTTTTACCGGCGACCTCCTCAATCCTGTGTATGAACGGCTCTATCTTTTCGATTTCTATCGTAAACCCCACTGCGGAGCGATGACCGCCGTACTTCACTAAAAGGTCCTCACATGATGAAACCAGCGACACGAGATCGAACCCACCGCCGCCCCGGCCCGACCCGACCCCTATGTTCCCGTCGTTGACGATGATAATGGTCGGTTTGCAGAACTCCTTCGATATCCTGCTTGCGATGATACCCGTTACCCCGTGGTCCACCGTATCGGCCGATAGCACGATCACCGGCTTCGTTTCTTCGAGCTCGACGACCATCGGACGGATGATCGAGAGGTTCTTCTTCCCCTTGTCCTTCCGTTTCTCGTTGAGGTCCACCAGGATCCTCGAAAGCTCGTTCGCCTCGCTCCGGTCGTCGGTGGTGAAAAGCTTAACCGCGATCTGCGCCTCTCCCATCCTTCCCGCGGAGTTGATAATCGGCGCGAGATTCCAGGCGACCGACTTTGCCGTGATCTCGTTGTCGGGAACATCGCAGTACCCGAGCAGAACGCTGAGCCCGAGATTGTCGGTCTTTCGTATATTCTTCAGTCCCTCCCTGACGATGATCCTGTTTTCCTTGACAAGCGGCATGATGTCGGATACGGTCGATATCGCCGCGAGATCTATATACGATCGAACGAAAGAAACGCTCTTGTTCTGTTTTCTCGCGAACAGCCTGATGAATATTTCGGTGAACTCGTCGATCGTTTCGTACGGCTCGTTGCAGACCAGCCTGACCTGCTTCGCGTGCCGCTCTTTGAGCCATGAACTGAAATACTTCGGCAGCTGTGAGGAGGAGTCCCTCACCACGGTATGGCTCTGGTCTATGGGGTAGTGTATGCGTTCCGTGAGCTCCAGCCGTTCCTCTATGAGGCCGTTCTTAACCTTCATCCCGTGAATCCGGTCTCCATCGGCAACGAGCGGAATGAAAACGCGGTTGTAGTTCTTCGTATGGGATAGAATGAAGGCGTGAATGAACTTCAACACGACGCCGCCTGCCGAGAGGTCTCTGAACGGATAGGTCTCGTCTTCGGCTTTCGGGTTCAAGACCGCCGTGCACACCGGGAGAGGGCACGTCTGTTCGTGGTGATCGATTACGATCGTCTCTATGCCTTTCTGTGCCGCATATTCGATCTCCTCGACGCTGGATATACCCGTGTCCACCGTGATGAGCAGGCCCGTTCCCCTTTCGAGGGCGAGATCGACGTCCCTTTTTTCTATGCCGTAGCCGTACTCCCCCTCAGGGACCTTGTAAAACACGTCCGCGTCGAACCTCATAAGCGCATTATACAGCATCGCGGTCGACAGTACGCCGTCTACGTCCCTGTCCCCAAAGATGAATATCTTCTCCCCGTTATTGAGCGCCTGTTTCACGCGGGCTACCGTCTCGCCCATCTGTTTGAACAAAAAAGGGTTGTGAAGGCTGAAGAAATCGTCGTTCAAATACCGGTCCAGCTCCTTCTCCGACCTGATTCCCCTGAGCAGAAAAAGCCTGCTGACGATTCTGCTGTAGCCCGTACGTTTTGCAAAGTCTTCGACCTCTTTTTCATCGACTTCCCGGAAAACCCATGCGGGGGAGGCGTCGTCGCTCCTTGTATCGTCGCACTCCATGCAGCTCGCTCCTATTGTATTGTTTCATGCACCAGTCTGAACTCCCCCTTTTTCCCTGTACCGATCGTATAGGCCGTTCTGATCCGCTCCTCCGCCTCCGAAAGCCATTTCGAATCGTTGTAGTGAATCACGGCAAGTGTTTCTCCCTTTTTTACCCGATCTTGTATCTTCTTTTGGACAACTATGCCCGCCGCCGGATCGATGCGGTCCTCCTTCTTGAACCTTCCGGCACCGATAAAAACCGATGCGGTTCCTATCTCCTCCGTCCGTATTCCACAGACAATTCCCCCGCTGTCGGAAAGGACCTTTTTCTCATGTGACGCGCGAGGCAGTTTCTTCGGGTCGGTCACACAGCCGACGTCACCGCCCTGCAGTGCAACGGACCTCAGAAACCGCTCGTATGCCGTTCCGTCTGAAAGCGTCTCTAAGATCCTCTCTTTTCCCTCCTCCAAAGAGCGCGTTTTTTCCGCCGCATGGAGCATATGACCGCCGAGTACGGCGGTGAGCTCCACGATATCGGGCTCTCCTTTCCCCTGTAATGCGGCGATCGATTCCTCGACTTCGAGAGCATTGCCGACCGCTCTTCCGAGCGGCTGGTCCATGCTCGTGAGCACGCATATCACCGTCGAGTCCATTCTTTTCGCCACACCCACGAGCGAGGATGCAAGGGCGCGGGCATCCTCTTTCGACTTCATAAAAGCACCGGTACCGAACTTCACGTCCATGACCACCGCTTCGGCCCCCTCGGCGAGCTTTTTGCTCAGGATGCTCGACGTTATGAGCGGGATGCTCTCTACCGTGGCTGTTACGTCCCGCAGCGCGTACAGCAGCTTGTCCGCAGGGGCGATATCCTCGCTCTGGCCGATCATGGCGTACCCGGCTTCCTCGAGAACTTCGAAGAAGCGCTCGTCCGACAGATTCACGTCGAAACCGGGTATGGACTCGAGCTTGTCGAGCGTACCGCCGGTGAATCCGAGACCCCTGCCGCTCATCATGGGCACATAGAGACCGCACGCTGCGGCCGCAGGTGCTAGTATGAGCGAAATCTTGTCCCCCACGCCGCCGGTCGAGTGCTTGTCGACCTTCCGGCCGTGGAGAAACCCCAGATCGATACGTTTTCCGGAGCTCAGCATCGCCTTCGTGAGATGGAAGGTTTCCTCGTCGTCGAGACCGTTGAGAAAGCAGGCCATGAGCCAGGCGGAGACCTGGTAATCGGGCACCCTTTTTTCCGCATACCCGTGGACGATCTCTTTGATCTCCTCGTAGGTATGGTGCCCGCCGCAGCGCTTTTTCAGAATAATATCATAGATGCGCATAGCTTCTTTATAACACAAAACCACCGTTCTTACAATACAATAAGATCGAAGCCCCATCCTGCCCGCCCGATCTCCTCCTGCACATACCGTAATTCCGTTTTACCGTGCCGCGGTGAATACTTTCTCCGATGCAGGGCGCATATCGAAAGAAAGAATCCGCCGCTCGCGCTATTTTACATTGGATTTCTTTTCCCTTATGAAAAAAAGCAGTGTCACGAACATTGCGGCGAGCAGGATCGTGAAAAAAACGCTCCGCAAAAGAGGAACTTCCCCAGCGGGCAATCGGGACGTGCCGAACAGGCCGTACGAAGCACAAAGCTCGAGGATAACCGCTGCATAGAGCAGCACCGCCGTGAGAGAGAGCGCAGTCGTCGAAAACCTCCTCGATCCCGACCAGAGCAGGACCGCTGCGACGGCGGCTGCGGCGCCGAGACCTGCGTTTAAAACATTGAAGAGATGAAACAGTATCATCGCTGTCCCTCATTCGTACCGGAAACGTGTTCCTGCATCGTCGAGCTCACGATTTTCGCACACTTCTTCAAGATCTCATCGGTGTGAGCGAAAGAGACCGTCAGAGGTTGGTCCTCTGAGAGCGGAAAGTATACGCCCTTTCTCAAGAGTTCGAGGTGAAGCAGAGGATACCGTATTTCCGGTTGACCTTTCTTCAGATACACGAGCCCTTCTTCCTGCTCGAAAAAACGTCCGTCGAGTAGACGAAAATATTTTTCTTGTTTCGAAAAAAACCCTTCCATCCCGCCCTTCTCTCTCAGCAGTTCGAGACTCCGGAGCGTTGATTTGCCCGTATGTAACGGAAGAGAAAACGAAAACGATGCTATATCCGTAAACGCGTCGTAGCAAGCAATACCCCTCATCCGCGATACGGCGCTTTCCGAAACGTATATGCACCCGAAGGGGATACCGGACGAAAGGTAGCTCCCGAAGAGCCGAATATCGGCTTCTTTATAAACACTTGCGCCGGCTCTCATCCGGGCGTATCGAGCGAGGTCCGTCTCGTCCGATACGAAAATCCCCCCCCCTTCTTTTACCCTGTAGACGGTCTTTGCAGCCATGTCGCGTTCCGTCTCCCTTGCTTCGCTCAGCACGACGAAATCCAGGTCGGCGTCTGCGGCGTCCGGACACCGCGCACCTAGCAACAAACCGGCGAAAGGGGAAAAACCGCTACCTGCCGTACCGGTATGACCGATCACCGTTCCCCTTTCTTTATCGAAGTACCGCCCCATAATGTAATACAGAGCCGCCGCAGCCTCGAATTCGGAGGGGAAAAAAAGCCAGCGCCCGGACACCGCGCATCCAGTCAGATCGGATATCCGTTTTTCGAGCATATGCTGCACGCCGACGGAAAAACCTCCCGAGTACCCCTTCGAGATCCAGGACTTCATCATCGAACAGATCCACGGAGGAGCGTGCCCGAAAATGAGGGAGCCTCTCGAAAGCTCGAAATCGACGTACCTGTTTTCGTCGTAATCATATAGGAAGGGGCCCTTTCCTCGTTTAAAAGGCGGCATATGAACGGGAAACTCCCCCTCAAGGGGAAAAAACGCCGCACCGAAGGCGTTTTTATCCCTCCTGATCAAGCCGAGCCCCTTATGTAACGGTTTCTGCCGCTTATACATCGCCGTCGCTCCGCCCTGCCCTGACATCCGGGTCCGAAACGAAAGGGTTCGTCCGTATCGCCGGAAAGAAGAGACAGAGATAGTCCTCCCTTGAGATGTTCCATGTACAAAAGCCGCTCGAAGAGAACGAATGTCCTCCTACGAGGCGGATTGACTAATAATAATACTACAGGATTCGAAATATTTCCATAAGGTATTGTGGTTGATCCGGTCGCAAGGCAAAAAAATTACACGGGGTATACGATTACACGTGAACGAAACGGCACATCCGGCGGGAAGCCCGTTACAGGATTCCCGTATGCATCGTCACAAAGCGGGGATGAACGCCGTTACCCATCGAGTATCTCCTCGCAGGCCTTCCGGGCCGCCTCCTGCGGTGAAAGGTCGGGATATTTCTCGTGTGCGTAGGATATAGAGGAGGAGGCGTTGATCCGTACGACGCCCCTGTCATACGAACATGCGCAAAGAATCTCCTCTATCCTTCCGTAGCTTCCACCCTGCGCGCCGACGCCTGGCACGAGCAGGGGAATCTGTAATCCGGTGTCTTTTATCCGCCGGATGAGGCGGCCGAACTCGTTCTGCGTCGCACCGATTACGGCACCCGCGGACCGCACCGTTTTATTCCAGCCGCATATGAGCTCCAACAGCCGATCGGAGACGGTCTTGCCGTCTTCGAGCCGGGCTCGCTGGATCATGTCCGCCCCGGGGTTCGAGGTCAGCGCGAGCACGTAAAACCCCCGATCCGGGTATGCAAAGAACGGCTCGAGCGAATCATCGCCCATCAGGGGATTCAGCGTCACCGCATCGCCGCCGAGCGTTTCGAAAACGAACCCGGCATAGGCCGCCGAGGTCCGTCCTATATCGCCGCACTTCGCATCGATTATCACGGGCAGCTTGTGCCTTTTCGCCTCCCTCACGAGTACGCGGAGCGCGGTAAGCCCGTGCCCTCCGTACTGCAGGTAGAAGGCGACGTTCGGCTTCACCGCTGAAATCCTGTCCGCCACCGCGTCGAGAATCCTTCCGAAGTATCCGGTGATCTCGTCCGAGAGCGGTTTCGACCCGTCGATCGGCATTCTCTCGATCACGGGGTCCATGCCGAAACAGAGCATCGAGCCCTTCCGTTCTTCCGACCGTATCAGAAGATCGATATAATCGGACATTACGCCCCCCTCCAGTCATGCGGTAATGAACCGTACGCGCCGTTTATTGAATTTTCCGTCACGATATACGACATTTCCCCTTACAACCGTTAAAAGCGTCCTGTAGCCCGTCTTTACGCCCTCGAAAGGGGACCACCGGCATTTCGTCTCGTACCCGCCGCCCACCTCCCACTCCCCCTCCTCGAAGAGCACGCAGCTCGCACTGTTCTTTGGCATTATGCTCCCGTCGCCCAGGTGAAACAGCTCCCGCGCCGCCTGCGAGGTAAACCGCACGAGCCGGGACGCCGGAAGCTTCCGCTCGCCGAACGCGGTCATAAGGAGCGGTACTGCGGTTTCTATCCCCGGAAACCCCGCAGGCGGGCTCTTCTTTTTCTTCTCATAAACGGTATGCGGCGCGTGATCCGTCCCCATGAAGTCGATCGTACCGCGGGCTACTCCGTCCCAGAGGCACTCCGCGTCCTCGGGCGTGCCGAGGTTCGGCAGGACCGAGCCGTACTCCTCGTAATTTTTCCTGTGGAGGAGGAGGTGGTGCGGCGTCACCTCCGCCTTCAGTGACAAGAACTCCCGTTTCGCGCCTTCTACGAGGGTAAGCTCCTCTTTGGTGCTCAAATGACAGATATAGAGAACTGGAAGCGTGCCGACCCTCTTCTTGGCCTTTGTGTAGAAATGGAGGATCCTGCAAAGGCCCTCCGCACCGCCCGTATGCACGAGCACCGGCTTCGGCTGACCGAAAACCTGAAGCAGCGCCCTGTCAGACCGCACGAGGAGCCCTCCCGTCGTCTCGGCCATGTAGATTTTCACGCCGCTTATGAGTTTCTGTATCTTTGTTTCCTTAATCTCGTCGACGTTGCCGTCCGTGAGCGCGACGTAGAGACCGAAGTCCACGAGGCTCTTCTTCAGGGCGATAGCCCTCTTCTCCAAGAGCCCGCGTTCCCGCGTCACGGGCTCTTTGTTGTTGGGCATATCGAAAATCGCGCACACCCCGCCCTTCAACGCCGCCTTGGAGCAGCTTTCCCAGTCCTCCTTGTAATCGTATCCGGGCTCCCGGACATGAACGTGAGGATCGACCGCCGCGGGGATCAGAAATCCGGCTTTCGGGGCCACGACCCGGGCCCCAGATATAAAGTCACCGTGCTCCGGCGGCGTTATCCGCCGGTAGCGACCGCCCTCTATCCAGACGTCTCTTCTTTCCCATCCGCTTTGAAGCGGCACGTGTACGTTCCGCATTACGAGCATTCCGACACCTCACAGCCGCTCGATCGAACCACCCTCGTCCCTCTTGTATTTCCCGAACTCGTCTATCCCCGCAATCTCCTCGAACCCGAAAACGGGCCCCTCGATACAGACCCTGTCTCCGGTGGGGTCCACGGCACAGCTTCCGCAAAGACCGATCCCGCATTTCATCATCCGTTCTAACCCCGCCTCCCCGCCGACGCCCTTGTCTTGGAGTATCTCGATCGCGCGTGCGAGGAAGAGCTCGGGCCCGCACAGGAGGGCGAAATCGGGCGCCAGGCGCGAGACGAGCTCCGGAAGGTGGTCGGTGATCATGCCTTTTTTCCCGAGAGAGCCGTCCTCGGTACAATAGTACACCGTCGCCCCCGCCTTTTTACAAAACGGCTCGATCCAGGCGACGGAACCGACCTCTTTTCCCCCCGCAACGATACATATGTCCCTCCCAAAAACGGCAAGCTCTTTCGCCGCGAAGAGCAGCGGCGCGACGCCGATGCCACCACCGACGAGCAGATACCGGCTGTATTCGCCCCCGTATGGGTCTTCCGTTCTATGCAAAAACCCCCTACCGAGGGGACCGAGAAGGCCCACCGGGTCTTTCGGCTTCAGATCAAACAGCCGCGTGGAGAACGGACCCCGTTTCAGAAACGAGAAAGAGACCGTACGGCCCTCCAGCCAGGATACGGAGAACGGTTTCTGATCGACGCCCGGGATCCAAAGCATGTAAAACTGCCCGGGAGCCGGCAACGGCGCTTCTTCCGGCATCTCGAAAAAGAGTGTCTTCACCCCGCTTCCCTGGGCCTGACTGATCCGGGCCAGGGGCAGCACGTTCCAATTATGCCGGCCGGCGATGCGGGGCGAAGCGGCTTCGTTCCTTTTTGTACCGCCGTTCGCTCCCGTATAAAAGGAGACACGCATCGTTTTATGCGAAAGCCCCACTATATGAGCCGCACTCGGAAACCGGTTCTTCTTTACATACTGCTCTATCCCCCGCTCGATCTCCCTGAACACACCGATCCCTCTTGTATACACTGCGCTTCCCACACCGTAGAGCGTCGCACCCGCCATCATCACCTGGACCGCGTCCCGCCACGTCGATATTCCTCCGGTGCCGATGATCGGTACCTGCGTCTTGCCGTACAGATCGTACACGCACCGTACGGTGAGAGGAAGCACCGCCGTACCGGACATCCCTCCCGAATCGTTACCCAGGACCGGTCGGGCGGTGTGCACGTCTATTACCATCCCCGGGCCCACGGTGTTCATGATACAGAGCGCGTCCGCGCCCGCTTCCACCGCCGCCGCCGCGACCCGGACGATATTCGGGGTGTTAGGGCTCAGTTTTACGATGATAGGTTTTGACGAGGAACGCTTGACTCTTTCGGTGACGGCCGCGGTGACTTCGGGTGAAAACGAGAAGGGAAGCCCGTATTCGTCACGGACGTTGGGGCATGATATGTTGATCTCTAAAAAGGAGAAATCGATCCGTTCGAGCTTTGCCGCCAGGTCGGAGAAATCCTGCTCGTTCCCGCCGAATATAGATACCGCGAGCGGAAAGCCGAGCGGCTGCTGTTTCTCGACCTGAGACACGAACTCGTCGATCCCCGGGTTGGAAAGCCCGACCGCGTTGATCAGCCCTCCTCCCCAGTCGAAAACCACCGGGCCGTGATGACCTTTTCGCGGCATCGGACCCACGGACTTCGAGGTAACGAGACCGGCCCCTTCCCTGCACGCCCTTCTCAGCGAGGAGACGGTGACGCCCAGTATACCCGATGCGAGTACGGAGCGGTTTACAAGATCCGTTCCAAGAAAACGAACGGCGGTATTCATAGAATTTCGACTTCCCCTGCTTCGACGGTCCGTTCGCAGTAGTGACACCGCAGGGTGAGCGGCGAGCTCTTCACTACCCTGAACTTCGTTTTAACGCCCGTGCTCTGCGTAATGCAGTTGGGATTTCTGCATTTGACGATGTCTATGTATGTGTCCGGCCTTTCTATCCGGCGTTTTTCCTTCAGCGTACCGTTCTTGATGATGTTGATCGTCGCGTCGGGCGCAATGAGCGAAATCTTGTCCGTTTCGTCTTTTCCGAGATATTTGTTTTCTATCTTTATGATGTCCTTCTTTCCCATCTTCTTGCTGGAAAATCCTATTCCGATGGTCAGGATGCCCTCGTTCTCTATTCCGAGTATATCGATTACTTTCAGGGCCCGTGTCGCCGGGATATGATCGATTACGGTTCCGTCGCTTATCGCATAAACCTTGTATGTCTTCATCACTCCACTCCTCGCATCCGAGCCTTACATCCGACCGGCCGCCCTATATTACCCGTCATGTACGCGATCGCTACGATATGGTTCCCATGACGAGCCCGAGTATCGCCTGCCGTACGGGTATGCCGTTGTGTGCCTGCTCGAAATAGATCGCGTTTTCCATCGCGTCGACTTCGACGTCGATCTCGTCCACCCTCGGAAGCGGGTGCATGATCCGTACGCCTTCGGTAAGCGCCCGGACCGTCTCAGGGGTCACGCGGTAGGTACCGGCGACCCGCTCGTATTCCTGCATGTCGCCGAAACGCTCTTTCTGGATTCTCGTAACGTACAGCACGTCCAAAGATACGTCGATATCGCAGAGAGCCTCGAACTGTCGTGTTTCCGAGCCCATCTCGCGTATCTCCTCGAGAAGATACCCCGGCATCGACAGGATCTCGGGTGCGATAAACACCATCGGGGCCCGAAAGAGCGCGAGCGCATACGCAAGTGAATGGACCGTCCGCCCGTACTTCAGATCTCCTAGGAATCCGACCCGGATCTTTGAAAGATCGCGAAACCGTTCGCTCATAGTGAAGAGATCCAGAAACGTCTGTGTCGGGTGCTGGTTCGCGCCGTCCCCGGCATTGATGACGGGAACGGTGGCTGCTTCAGATGCGAGCCGGGCCGCCCCTTCGACAGGGTGTCTGATCACGATCACATCGCAGTACCCCGATATCGTCTTGATCGTGTCCACCAAGGACTCCCCCTTCGTTACGGAGGTGGACGCGGTTCCCGCGAACCCGATCACCTTCCCTCCCATATACTGAGTGGCGGACGCGAACGAGAACCTCGTTCGCGTGCTCGGCTCGAAGAAAGCCGTGGAAACGACTTTTCCCTCGAGACATCCCTTGTGCCCTCCGCGCTTCACCGCATCGGCGGTCTCTATTATCTTCAGAAGCGCTTCTTTTTCCATATCCCTGATCGATATGATACTCTGTCCTTTGAATTTCATCGTCCCTTCATCCCGTCTTTCTTGTGTCGCCCATACCTCTCGACCCCGGTTTCACCACAGGCTTTCCCTCTCTGCAGAGGGGGCATTGTTCCGGGTCGTATATGGGAATATCCATATGAATTGAGTAGTAATACGGCGAATCGGGGTCGAACCGTCCCCCCGATCTGTCGACGATGGAGGCAAAGCCCGCCGTCTCGGCGCCGTTTTCACGAACCGTATCCCGGACCTCGATCACCGAGCCCCCGGTGGTGATCACGTCCTCGACTACGAGCACGCGTTCTCCCTTTTCGACACCGAAACCGCGTCTGAACGTCATTCTGCCGTTCTCGCGCTCTAAAAACAGCGCCCGCGCGCCGAGAATTCTCGCCACCTCATATGAAACGATAATACCGCCGATCGCGGGAGCGACAACGGTGTCGATCCCCGCCTCCGCGAACTCCTTCGCGATATCCTCCATGAACTCCACGGCGAGCTCCGGTCGCGAAAGCAGCGCGGCGCACTGGATATAACGCCCGGAATGGTTCCCGGACGTGAGCAGAAAGTGTCCTTCCAAAAGCGCGCCGGAGGTTCTTAAAAGCGACTCGGCCCTCTTCCGTTCCATACACGATCGCCTTTCAATATCCGCACCGCGTCGTACCAGGTACAAAAAAAAGCTTTCTCCTTCCCGAGGGAGAAAGCTTTACCCTGTCATACGCCTTCAACAGTACCGGTGTTTTGATTCTCATTTAATGGACGATTATAAATAAAAACATCGTGCACGTCAAGCTTTTTCAGTATACGAGCGACCGCGAGCGGTCGTACACCGTTTTGCCGTTTTTTATCACCTTCTCGACACAGCTTACTCCCGTACGATACGGAAGATACCGGTATGACGGATACTGAAGGATGACCATATCCGCTTTCTTGCCCACATCTATACTCCCGATGCTCTCCGCCATGCCGACCGCAGCCGCTGCATTGATGGTGACCGCGGTGACCGCCTCTTCCGCCGACATCCCCATATACATCGTTCCGAGCGCGAAAAGAAGCGGGATGGATTCTGAAAAGCAGCTTCCCGGGTTCATGTCCGTGGCAAGGGCCACCGCGATCCCCCGGTCGATCATGTCTCTCGCGCGCGCGTACGTCTCGCCGAGGCAGAATGCGGTATTGGGAAGAAGGACGGCTACCGTACCCGCGCGAGCCATCTCGTCGATCCCCCCGTCCGATGCATGAAGAAGGTGGTCCGCTGACACGGCCCCAAGCCGCGCCGCGAGCCCGGCCCCGCCCGTATCGTGTATCTCGTCAGCGTGAATCTTGACCCCCATCCCCAGCTTTTTCGCCCCGAGCAGAAGCCTTCCGCTCTGCTCGAGAGAGAATACGCCTTTCTCGCAGAACACGTCACAGAAGCGGCATAGCTTCCTTTCCGCGACCTCCGGCAGAACCACGTCGAGGATGAAGTCGATGTATTCGTCTCCCTTTCCCCGGTACTCCTCCGGCACGGCATGTGCGCCGAGAAAGGTGGGGGCAATGTCGACGGGATGGGTCTCGGAAAGAGTCCGCATCGCCTCGAGCTGTTTGATCTCGGTATCGCGATCGAGCCCGTACCCGCTTTTACCCTCCACCGTGGTCACCCCGAACGACAGCATCCCGTCGAGACGCCGGCGTCCCGCTTCCACGAGCGTTTCGGCGGTGGCGGCGCGTGTAGCCTGTACGGTGCTCAGAATACCGCCGCCTTTTTTCAGAATATCGAGGTAGCTTCGGCCGGATATCCTCCAGAAAAACTCCTCTTGCCTGTAGCCGCCGAACACAAAATGAGTGTGGGCGTCGACGAATCCCGGCAGGACCGCGTTTCCGCGGGCGTCGAGCTCGACCAGACCGGGTTTTTCGATCTCGCCCGCCTTGCCGACCGCCCGTATTACCCCGTCCTCGACGAGGACGGCCGCGTCGCGTATTACTCCGAGATCGGACATCCCGGCCCCCCGCTTCGCGTCTGTTCCGCTGCACGTAACGAGCTCGCCGATGTTTTTTATAAGGAGGCCGCCTTTTGTCACCGCCCGCTCCTCTTGAACGCCTCCTTCACAACCGAACCGACGAAAGACCCGTCCGCGACGTATGGAATCGTGATATGGTCCGTATCGGCGTTCTCTATGTTGTATTCCGCACAGGTTGCGATCGAAGCCTCGTTCCTCGCCCAGGCGCGTCGTGCGACCCCGCCCATGACGTCCCACCTCATCGCGTTTCTGATGATCTCGTCGGTTTGGCTTTTCCCGTCCAAAACCAGCCCGAAGCCGCCGTTTATGGCCTTGCCGATACCGACACCGCCGCCGTTATGGAGGGAGATGAGCGACATTCCCCTCCCCGCGTTGCCCGCAAAGCACTGCGTCGCCATGTCAGCCATCACATTGCTTCCGTCCTTAATATTCGCGGTCTCTCTGAAGGGAGAGTCGGTACCGCCCGCGTCGTGATGGTCCCGCCCCAGCATGATCGGCCCGACCTCGCCGTTTCTCACCATCTCGTTGAACTTGAGCGCGATCTTCGTCCTTCCCTCCGCATCCTGGTAGAGGATCCTCGCTCTGGTTCCCACGACGAGATTGTTCTTCTGCGCGTCACGTATCCATATGTAATTGTCCCTGTCCTGATACCGGCGGTCGGGGTCGATGCACTCCATCGCCGCTCTATCCGTTTTTTCGAGGTCTGAATCTTTTCCGCTGAGGCAGACCCATCTAAACGGCCCGTAGCCGTAGTCGAACAGCATCGGCCCCATCATATCCTCCACGTAGGAGGGAAAAATAAAGCCCTCTTTCACGTCTTTATTGTTCTTGGATATCTCCTTCACGCCGGCATCGAACACCGCTTTCATAAACGAGTTCCCGTAATCAAAAAAATAGGCGCCGCGATCGACAAGGGACTTGATCGCCCCGTAGTGTCGCCTGAGGCTTCTATCCACCAGTTTTGCAAACGCCTCCCTGTCCGACTCGAGCATCTTCGTCCGCTCCTCGAAAGTCATCCCCTGCGGGCAGTACCCGCCGTTGTACGGCGCGTGGCAGGACGTCTGGTCGGACAAGAGATCGACGTGTATTCGCTTTTTCGCCACATACTCCAAGAGGTCCACGATATTTCCGTGGTAGGCGATCGAAAGCGGCGTGCCGGAAGACATGGCCTTCTTTGCGATCCTGAAGACTTCATCGAGGTCGGATGACATCTCGCGTACCCACCCCTGTTTTTTCCTCGTCTCGATCCTCGATGCATCGACCTCTGCAATGACGCCGACGCCGCCCGCTATCTCAACCGCCTTCGCCTGCGCGCCGCTCATGCCTCCGAGCCCGGAGGACAAAAAGAGCCTGCCCGAGAGGTTGTCGTCTTTGTCCATACCGAGCTTCAGCCTTCCGGCGTTGAGCAGGGTGCTGTAGGTACCGTGGACGATTCCCTGCGGTCCGATATACATCCAGCCGCCTGCGGTCATCTGTCCGTAGTTGGCGACACCCATCTCTTCCGCGATCTCCCAGTCGTTCTCGTTGTCGAACATACCGACCATGAGCGCGTTCGTGACGACCACCCT